>JBHPHB010000057.1:0-16138 GCA_042569985.1 Spirochaetota bacterium
GAGCAATTCGTGCTTCCCACCAATCGTTGTGTAACTTTTTGACTTCATTAGACCATTTAGAATCGGCTTCTCGTGGTATATCATATTCACTCAAGTTGTTTTTGAGTGTATTATTCAACTTTTCTTGCAATGGTTCAAGTGTTTCCTGCCATTTTTCCCAGATGACATCTATTTCTGTATTATTGGCAATTGATTTAATGGTGATTCGTGGCACTCGCTCATACACGAAACCATGATGTATGTTTTTGTGTACTGGTTGGGAACTCGGAGCAGTGTTTGTGATTTTTCCTTCCATAATCTGTCCATCGAGAGAATCAGCCAATAGGTAATATGGAAATCGTGCTCCCATAATACGCGCTCGAGCCAATGCCAATGCTACACGAGAGGTGTCAATTGTTATCCATCTTCTTCCCAATTGTTCAGCAACATATGCAGTAGTACCGGAACCACAAGTTGGGTCGAGAACGAGATCTCCGGGATCGGTGGTGAGTTGAATACAGCGTGAAATTACCTTTTCTGCTGTTTGTACTATGTATATTTTAGATGTTCTTTGGAGTAGATTTGTCCAAATATTATTAATTGGTACAACAGAGAAATCATTGAGGTAAAGATGATAAGCTAAATTTTTACCTGTAGATGATATGCGGTTGGCCTTTATCAACCTATTCATTCCCTCAATTGTAGATGCCCAAGCGCGTGTTGATGGTGGATAATAAATACGATTTTCATACTCCAACGGTGTATCATTGAATGTTTTAAGGCTCATTGAACAAGGATTGCTCATTTTGAAAGGCTGCCATCCTTCTGTTATCAATGAAGGATCAACTTTTTCATCCTTGTTCATTGCTCGAGAAAATACACCATCTGGAGATGCCAATTGATCATATCGCATACCTGTAGTTTTGCCAACACCTACTTCTTTTTCTTCATATATTGATCTGTTTTTGTATTTAGAAGAATCTCTTGCATACCAAAGCAAAATATCAAATGAATGCTCAACACCAGATGACGTCAAACCACTCTTCTTTTTGAATACAATTTCATTGATGAAATTATCATCACCAAATATTTCATCCATTATCCCCCGGATTCGATGGACATTCTCATCACCGATTTGTATAAAAATGGAGCCAGTTTCAGTAAGGAGGTCACGAGCAATAGTAAGACGGTCTCGAAGATAGGTGAGATAGCTATGGATCCCATCACGCCAGGTGTCACGAAAGGCTTTAACTTGTTCTGGTTCACGAGTTATGTGTTCAGTTTTCCCATCTTTTACGGTGCGACTTGTAGTAGACCATTGAAAGTTGCTATTGAATTTAATTCCGTATGGTGGGTCAAGATAAATACACTGAACTTGGCTTCGAAGGCCTTCTCGTTCAGCAAGGCTTGCCATTACTTGAAGAGAGTCTCCCAGGATCATCCGGTTTGACCAGTTCTGGTCATGCTGGTAGAATTCTGTTTTATCTACGTTTTCTGGTATACCATTAAAGTCTGCGAAAAGATTAAGTTGGTCATCATTAGCTTTGCGGCCTGCCTTTGTTTGTTCAAGCAGGTCGTCAATCAAAACCTTGGGCTGCACTTTTTCTTGTATATAGAGCGGTGGAGCATAGGCAACAAGATCACTCCAGTCCTGTTCATCTTTTCCTCTCCATACAAATTGGGGATCAAGATCGGTATTACGCGGATAATGCAATTCAATAGGTTTTTGATCATTTGGTTTAACAACAGACTGAAATTCTGCTGTGGGAATATTCTTGCGTTTATCAGAATTATGCTTGATGGTTTCTACAGATTTTGATTTTCTGCTCCGTGTTTTCTTTGCCATTCTTAATTACTCCTGTTTTCTCTTTCTTTAGCAGACTTGATCATCTTTTTGAATTCGCTTTCGATCTTAGCATTGAAATCTGTATCGAGCTGGAATACATCTCTAAACTCAGCGAATGCCCATCGGCCATAAGTTCCCAGGTTATTTACGCCAGGAATCCAATAGGTATCCATTGTGCTTTTCTTTTCCTTTGCATCTTCGCCACGATATCCTTTAATCTCAACTATCAGATTAAGGGGATCCTCATTGCCGTCATCAACTAATACAATAAAATCGGGCCAGTACATACGTGTTTCAGAACCATATCTGTAGGGTACTTCAAAGTATAGATTGTGGTTTTTTACATAAGCACGGACCTTGGGATGAGATTCTGCAACACGACAAAACTCACCCTCCCAAGAACTATCAAGGATTGCCCAATTGATATGGCATGAGTCAGGACTAGTTTCCCAACGGTTAGTTCGTGTAGTATTAAAACGGACATGCCTGGTAGAACCTGTTGGATTGTAAGGGTCCACCAATGCCTTCACAGGCCGTTCACCGATGAATTGCCGGGTTATTGCGGATGTAATCTTATTACATGCCATGTCAGCAAGTTCCTGGTACATGAGTTGTGCTGGATATGTATCTCCTTTACATACAAGATATGAATCGATCCATTGTTTTGTGATGCGTTTTAGTTGGCCGAAGAGGTGAAATTTAGGCTCCTCTCCAGGGTCTCGCCATTTTGTATAAAGCAGCCGTTGTGTTACATTAAATAGAATTGTAGAAGGCCGTATATCACCAAGATGCTGAAGATTCAAATCTACAGCTTCTCCGATTATACCGGAATTACGAGTTATTGATGGACCAACTATATCTGGAGTAAGTTCAAGGGTTGAATCTTCATTGAAATTAGCTGACAGTCGTTCACTTGGCAATTCTACCCGATAGCCTTCGACTCGTGGAAATTGTATTTCCAGTGCATCACGTTCAGGACGTATGGCCTTAACCTGAATCGTTTCTCGAGGTGGTTGAGGTGGAGCAATAACAGGTTTTGCAGTGAAATCAAAAGGAATACCGAATATATCAGCGTATTCAACATTAAAAAGGTCTTCTTCATTAAGGTCATAAGATTGACGTCGTAATGCACGGCCTATAACCTGTTCGCAAAGAAGTTGTGTTCCGAAAGCGCGTATCCCCAGAACATGTGTGACGGTGTTAGCATCCCATCCTTCTGTAAGCATAGAAACAGAGACAACGCAGCGGATATCACCACCAAGTTGGCCGGGTTTGCCCACTGTGTTCATAACCTCTCTGAGCAACTCTTGATCCGTAATGTTGTCACCAGCACGAGCGTCACCTGTACGTTCTACTATCTCACGTCTGAAACGTTCAATTTCATCAATAGCCATCTTTCGGAACTGTTTGTCAAGAGCATCCCCTGCTTCTAGTTGCTCACTGTCAATAAGAAGTGTGTTTGGTTTAGGGAGTGGATTTCCCGTTGTTTCATCATAATTACGGAATAATGGGAGTCGTCCATTTTCCAGGGTAGTGGTACCATCATCGTTTGTACGGTTAAAGCCAGAAATGAAATCATATACAAGTTTAGAGATAGATGTATTCTGACAAACGATAATAAAACAAGGTGGAACTTTTAGGTTATTTTCTTCCCAGAGTTTGAATGTTTGTTCATAATGTCCATAGAGTGCTTGAAGGGCAGTCTGTAAACGGGTAGGTAGTTTTAGTGGATCTAGTTCTTTATTTTTGCCTCTCCCTTTTTTGGGCATGTCCTTGCGGATGTTTTCCCATAGATTGCGGAACATGGGCATTTCTTTACCTGGAATGTTTTCTGCCACAGGAACACGTGGAAGTTTAACTATACCACATTCGATTGCATCCATAAGTGAAAAGTCATTTACTGTCCAGGGAAAGAGTGTTCCCTCGGCATATCCTGATCCGCTAAGGAAAAATGGGGTGGCTGATAAGTCAATAACACGGCTCAAACCTATTTTTCGGTTTACTGTTTCAAGACCGGAAATCCATAATCGAGCTGCCTCGTTATTTTTATCTGCTTCTTTCTTTTCATCCCCTTTTAGTTTTTCATCTCCAATTTTGTCAGGCTTTTCCCTATAACAGTGATGTGCTTCATCATTTATTGCAAGGATGTTCTTGATTCCCATTAATTCAGGCATTACACGCTGGAGCATTTGTCCTTCTGTTTCAAGTGATTGAATTTCATCACCGCCTCGTCCTTTAAGTAAGGCGCGTCCACCTGCAGACAGTTCCATACGCTCACGAAGTTTGAATGCATGATAGTTCGTAATAACAATTTTTGCTTTATTCACATCTTCAAGCATGTCATGGGGAACAAGCTCGTTAGTGTCATAATAACTATCAGGATCATTAGGTTGCAAAACACGCAACCTGTCTTTTATTGTCAATCCTGGAGTAGATACAAGGAATCCTCTTGTGAAATTCTTACTTGTAGGATGCCGTACTGCATTGACTGTTTGCCATGCTATGATCATTGCCATAACTGTTGTTTTTCCAGTTCCAGTAGCAAGTTTCAGTGCTATTCTTGCAAGTTCAGGATTGGCATCTCTGCTTGCTGAAGATATAAGTTCAAGAAGTTTCTTTCCATCCTTGGATTTGGGAGCGACTTCAGTCAGCCAGATTAAGGTTTCTGCTGCTTCAACCTGGCAAAAGAAGGGTCTTATTCCAATGAACTTGTGATGTCGCCAGTGTTTTAGTAGACGAGCAGTTTCAGGAGTGACCTTCCATTGATTGGGATTCGTGATGGAACGCCATTTATCCACATATTTACGTATTGTATTAATTATTGAGTTGGGATCATATCTTTGTTCTTCCGTTGATAGACCTTTACCTTCATCGAAAACGAATTCCTGCTGGTCTTCTGCGTCCTTGCGTTTTTTGGGTTTTGGAATTGGTGTAATAAATCTTGCACTCCGGCGGATTTCTAGAATTTTCTGTGTTGGCTGTCCTTTCTCATCCAACTCCCAATGTCTTGTAGGACATGTATATGGGGAATTAAGTATTGGATGATCAAAGAATGGATTTGAAGACGTTTCTTGTGAACTCACATTTCCTCCATATTAAATATATTGTAATTCAACATACGCTCCACAATAGCGCTATCAGTATTGAGAAACATCTCAATATGTATTATTTGGTATTAAATAAGGTTAAACAGTTAGTCAAGTAAAAATCTAGACCTTTGAGGTTGATGTGTGCAATTTAGCAAATAAGTAGTAACTTATATAAGGTATTAGTTGAATAAATTAAATGGTTTTTGAACAAAACAAACCTGGGGGCTCGAATAGAACTTGAGTTTAACGTAATGCATTGAACTAGTGAGTATTACAAGGGTAGGTTAGTAGAAGATAGTATTAGGAATGACGGTTATGAAAGTAAAAATCAATCCAGGATTGACTTAGGATTGACCGGACAAATTATATACAGAGCAACACATATCAAAACATCGCAACGTATAGTCATTTACCAATTATTTTATTTGGTTTTTATAAGATTATATGAGCAATCTTAAATTGTTTGATAAGAAATGAACTGAAATGATGAGCAACATACAGCAACTAGGAAAGTAAATTTCGGGGCGACTGGATTTGAACCAGCGACCACATGACCCCCAGTCATGTGCGCTACCTGACTGCGCCACGCCCCGATTTTGAAATACAATTAAAATTTGGGTAAATATTGTCAACAAATAATTACAGGTGCCATAAGAAAAGTACCCTGAGCTCATTATAATTCTGGCTGCAACAGGCTTGATATCAGCTAATCGAATTCCTCTCCCTGAGATACTCTTCAAGGTATTCCC
Organism: Spirochaetota bacterium; assembly: GCA_042569985.1. GTDB lineage: Bacteria > Spirochaetota > UBA4802 > UBA4802 > UBA5550 > JBHPHB01. The sequence goes on from JBHPHB010000057.1 coordinate 5,664, forward strand.
TGAGATACTTGAAATCTATATCAAAGATACTTAGTAGCCTGGTATTATCGCTGATGCTGTCTCTCATCATTGCCTTTAGAAGCGCGTGAATTTTATATTTTTGCCCGGTAAAGAGATCAAATGTCCATGCAATTGCCCTGGGTATTATTGCCGGAATGGGCAGGATGCGTATTTTCCTTTCCAGGAGCTCTGAATATATGGCAGCCGCATCTTTGGCCGTTATAACCTCGGGCCCTCCTATGGGGACAACCTGCTTCGATGCCTTTTCGTTGCTAAAAGAATCCACAACGCAAAAGGCTATATCTCCCTGGTATATTCCCTGTATCTTAAGATTTCTACCTCCAACGGCAGGATAGATATGGCGCTTAAGCACAACGCCGGCAGTCATGGTGAAATCTGTAAAAAAGCCCGAGGGTTTAAATATCGTGTAATCAAGGCCGGAGGACTTAAGGAGGTTCTCAATTTCATGCTTAACCTTGAAGAGCCCGAAAACTGAATCGGCGTTGACGCTCAGTGAGCTGATAAAAACATACTTTCCTCCGCCATTTTCCTTTAAAAGCTCAATGAGATTTTTGTTGCCTTCGTAATCAACGTCCCGGTACGTAATGCCTTTCCTTTGTCTTCCCAGTGTAAAGGTGGAAATGATGCCGGTAACACCTTTTATTGCCTCTTTTAAAGATTCCCTGTCTCTAACATCCCCGTATACAAGCAGAGCACCAATCTCTTCAAGTGCCTTCACATCTGATGTTTCTCTAACGAGGCATTTAAACTTCTTATTCTTTTTTGCAAGCTCCTTGGCTACTTCGCTTCCCAGTGAACCTGTTGCTCCTGCCAATAGAATCATAATATTCCTCAATTTTCATTATTTTTCGTACTTGCCAATTATGAAATTTTCATTTCCTGATATACAACTGTGAAATCCAGTCACCGCCGGCAAAGATATTTCCCTTGTAATAACCGGCCGGCAACGACGGATCGATAGTTAGGGTATAAACACCTGTATTTTCAGTAAAAGTAGTATACCCGCTGACGGACTCGTCGTCAAGGTCCCTCAGGCTGAAAGAAAGGGATACGGGATCGGTTGTGTTAATCTTTACCTCCACGGCGGTATCGCCGATAACATATTCATCGTCCATGGGTTCCTGCAGCGTCAGGTTGTAATCGTAAAAGTGTGAAAGCATTAAAGAAATGCCCCGGTAATCGGGCTCTGCAAGCATTTGGGAAATGGACAGAGGATCGTCAATAAACTGGTACAAGTCCTTGTCCGGATGATGGGACCTCTTCATAAATTCAGGTTTTACAAAGAGGTAGGACGTGGAAAAGGGCCTCTGTTCAAAGGCCCCTCCTTCATACCTGTTCCTGTTGCCCCAGGTGGCATCGATAAAATAGATGTCGCCGTTTATCTTCACAAAGTTCCACACGTGGCTGTACATTTCCCCCGAGGTAATGGAAGTAGAATTCCTGGCATCGCCGACGGGGCGGCCCAGCTCAACGCCTGCCAGTGAGCACATGTATTTCATGAGATAAGAGTGCCCCCACAGTCTGTTTTCCTGGTGGTCATCACCCCGAAGGGTGACTGTACAAAGTCTACTTCGGGATCATTTAAGGCATCAAAATCATAATGGACATAACTGCATATCCAGTCATGAATGATTTTTATCTTCTTAACGGGGTCGCTTTCACCTGAAACCAGTGCATCTACAAGCAGAGGGAGATAATCCTGGGGGTTCGATGCCAGGTTGTCCATGATTGTCTGATTCACACCGTTGATTATGCTCCTGGTGTCCATGGTTCGAATTTCATCAACTGAGCTTGTTGTTGTGTAGTTCTTTGCAATATAGCCGGCAAGTGTAAAATTAATATCCAGTGCTATGGAATCAACGGTTTCATCGTGGTCTATAAATGCGCCATAGGTGGATGAGCTAAGGTCAAGCCCGCCGCCATAGTAAAAATGCAGCTTTTTTAATGCCCCGTTGTCATCTTCGGTAATATTGATGTCATGGGATGCACTTGTGAAAATCTGGCTTTTTATATATCCGTCATTATAGTAGCCCGTTGCCATGCCGAGCCAGGGGTTATCTTCGTAACTGCTGATTTTCCACGAACCGCCGGTTCGTTTTAGTTTCAGGCACAGTGCAAGTTTGGTTTGCTCAAAGAAAGCATAGAGTGTAAGCTTCCCGTCACTGGTGGGGTCGGTCCGTATATAGCTGAGGTTTCTGGAATAGGGAGTTGCACTTAGTGAATAGTTGAAGGTTCCGCTTGATTCCGTATCGTAAACAAATTCAGTAACATCAATTTCTGTAAGGGTTGTGCTTTCTGATCCTGTGCAGGAAAAGATTAAATGGGCAATTATGATGCAAAAAATGATGCGTTTCATAGCGGGCCTCCATGTTGATTTTTTCTTTACCATCAGGTATATCCCCATTTTGATTTTTGTCAAATGATTTTAAAGGTGCGTACTGATTTTATAGTTTAACATGGAAGAAGGCTTAAAAGATAACTTCCATATTGTTCATAACCATAAGCAATGACATGGAGGGAATCAATTGTTGGAAGAATCATTTGCACTGTTAAGGTGTCAATGTTACTTATGTTGAGATGTTAATTACATACCCTTGCCTTATGCCTGTCTTTTACAGTTCCAAACCAGATTGCAGAATAACCCCTGTAAATGCCGACTCCCAGGGCTTTCCATTTGGAGCTTTTCCAGATACCTTTATTCGTGATAACTGCATTATGTGGGGCGCTGCCCTGCCAGCTTCTCAAAGCACTGGTGGCACTTGCAACATAACCGCCGGAACCCCCATGGGCACATTCAAAACCATATCCGGAATAACCTGTAAGTTCTTTCGGCTTTTTCCACATGCAGGGATATGTGCTGCTGTTTCCGCCGTCATATTTACAGCTGCTCCAGCCGTGCGTAAGGTAACCAAGATTATCAGCAAGGTCCCGCACATGAACCCTGGCAACATAGGAAAGCGATTTTGATAGTGGAATCTTGTTTAATCCTAATCTTGTCCTGTAATCATTTATCATTTTATACAGCCTGTACTCTTCTCCGGTAATGCAGTCATTCTTGAAAGTAATTGTTTTTTTATTTATTCGAACGGGATAACAATTAAATAATAAAACAATAATTATGATGATGTAAAATCGTGGTTTATTTCCTATTGTCAAATACACTTTCTTTCTCCTTTTTGTGGTTTCGGGAATTATTTCAGCGGATATCCGGCTTCAAGCCATTCTTTATAACTGCCCTTATAATCCATTACATCAGTGAATCCAAGACCTTCAAGTTTTTCCGCGGCAATGGTACTGGCGGGGCAATTGAAATCTTCAGAATAGGTTACCACCAGTTTGTCCTTTGAAAATATACTCATTGATTTTTCGTCCATTTCTGAAATTAGCATATGCCTGGCATAAATTATATGCTTCTTCTCATATTCAGGCGTATCCCTGACATCGAGAAGTGTAAAATCTTCCCCTTTATCTATCAAGTTCTTTAATTCATCCAATGTAATTGCCTTTGCCATCTTTATTCCTGCTAATAACTTTTTATCCTTACTTAAAAACAAATAATCTCATAAAATAGTACATATGGCAAGTGTTATTTTTAAGCAATTATGGGCTAATAAATAAATTTTGTTGACTAAAAAACTTTTTTGGGGTATGTATAAACATTACCGCAAAATTTATAAATATACACTGATATGGGGATATTGAAATGTATGATGACCTTAAAGGTAAGTACGCGCTCATTACCGGTTCGGGTAAACGGTCCGGCATAGGATACGCAATTACCCGTGTCCTTGCTGAGAACGGGGTTAATGTTTTCATAGCGGACCTGGGTAAAATCGGAAAAGGTACAGGTGATGTTAAAACAGCCACTGAAAATGAAATGAATGAAATTGCCGGGGAGTTAGAGTCGTCTTTTAAGGTCAAAGCTATACCGATAAACCTGGATGTTACCGATCCGGAATCGGTAAATGCAATGGTTGATAAGATTAAAGAAACTACTGAGTATATCGACATACTCTGCAATAATGCCGGTGCTTCCTTTGGCGTACCCGGTGCACTGCACTCATATGACAATGAAGCATGGATGAAAACCATCGATGTAAATCTCCATGGCGTTTTTCATGTTTCCCGGGCTGTTGTTCCGCTCATGCAGGGGCGGGCGGGCAGTATAATTAACACGTCCTCACGGGCGTCAAAAGTGCCCCCCATCCTCAACGGGGCATACGCAGTTGCCAAGGCAGGAGTAAACATGTTTACCAAGGTCATGGCCAGGGAACTGGCAGGTGCGGGGATCCGGGTCAATGCCATTTGCCCCGGCCAGATACAGACAGACCTTGAAAAATGGCGTTTCGGACTTGAGGCAAAGTTTTATCAATGCACAGTTGAGGAGAGGGAAGCCGAAATGTGTAAAACAATTCCACTTGGCAGAATTGGTGATCCCGGGGAGGTTGGTGAACTCGTGGCTTTTCTTGCTTCAAGCTCATCATCATATATAACAGGTCAGGCTATAAATATAACCGGCGGCCAGCTGCTGGAATATTAATCAGAACAGGAGAGTCCCTAATGACACAAATACTCGGAGCAAAACTTGCAGTAACGGCCCTTGAAGAAAAAAATGTACCCTATATTTTCACACTCAGCGGCGGCCATATTACGCCCCTTTACCAGTACCTGGAACATTCAAATATAAAGCTTTTTGATACCCGGCACGAGCAGTCAGCCGTATACATGGCCGAGGCATGGGGGAGGATGACAAGGACTCCCGGTATAGCAATGGTAACTGCCGGGCCGGGCTTTACCAACGCGCTTTCGGCCATTGCCAACGCGAACCTGGCGAATTCTCCCCTTGTTTTAATATCAGGATGTGTGGGCATTGAATGCAGCGAGAAACTGGACCTCCAGGACATGAGGCAGCTGCCCGTTATTGAACCCATGGTTAAAAAAGCACTGGTTTGCCATAAGGCCGAGCGCATTCCCGAGTTCATTGACCTGGCATACCGAACGGCTGCGAGCGGCCGGCCCGGGCCGGTTTACCTGGAATTACCCGTTGACGTTCTCAACTGCCAGCTCGTTGAAGATACCGCTGTAAAATATTTGAATACATCAGTTGATTCCCGGCCTGCCGATATTGCGTCTGCGGAAAAACTTATTTCAATGATAGAGAAAGCTGAGAAGCCCATTGTCATTGCCGGAAGCGGTGCATGGTATTCCGATGCAGCTGATGAACTGGTGGAGTTTGTTGAAAAAACAGGTATCCCCGCTTTTTCTTCATCACTGGGGAGGGGCACTATTGGGGATAACCACAGCCTCTGTTTTGAATCGTCCCTGGCTATAAGGCCGGGAGCCTCATTGCAGGCAAATATAAATACGGACCTTGTTATCCTGCTTGGGTCCCGTATCAGCCTGTATTACATATTCGGAGATATATTTAAAAAAGACACAAAGTTTGTTCAGGTAGATATTAAGCCCGAAGAGATGGGCAGGAACAGGTCGATTGACCTTCCCGTAATAAGCGATATTAAGGCCTTTCTTGGACAGAGTAATATTGTTTTGGATAAGAGAAAGCTATCGGAAAAGATGAAAAAAAGTTTTGCACCATGGGTTAAGGACCTTCGAAAAGCTGAGAAGGAATCAAAAGATCTTGCCGGGCTCAACTGGAACAGTGACAACGTGCCCATACATCCAATGCGGCTTGCTAAAGAAATTAATGATTTTATGAATAAAAAAGATGATATTGTCGTTGCAGACGGTGGTGACACCCAGGTATGGATGGGAATGACAAGGACAATCCCCCAGCCCGGTCATTACCTGGATTCTGGCCTTTACGGCTGTCTCGGTGTTGGGCTTCCCTATGCAAATGCGGCAAAACTTAAGTATCCCGAAAAAAGGGTCTGTCTCATCATTGGCGACGGGTCTGTGGGGTTCAATTTTATGGAGTTTGAAACGGCCATAAGAAAGGAACTTCCCATTGTGGTGGTCATCAGCAATGACCTTGGCTGGGGCATGATACGCCACAGCCAGGAATTGAGGCTCGGCCATGCCATAGAAACGGGGACCTACATAGGGCAGGTTGATTATCACAAACTGGTGGAAGCCCTGGGTGGAGTGGGTATGCTGGTTGACAAACCACAGGATATACGCCCAGCCCTGGAATCGGCCTTTGCTTCGGGTAAAACTGTCTGTATAAATGTTATGACCGATCCCACTACGGTGAGCCCGGGAAGTGTGGCCCTTGCTAACCTCGGCGGATATAAGGCTGTTTAGGTATAAATAAAGTGACCAGGGAAATCTCCTTTGAATGAATTTTACGGTAATTACCTTAAAATAAATCTTTCTACCGGTGCTGTTGAAAAATATGGCATTGACACCGCAGACCTGAGACGGTTTTTCGGCGGCGGCGGGTTGGCGGCTAAAATATTTATTGATAATGGTGATGACCAGGCACTTGTCATCGCAAATGGCCTCCTCACGGGATACGCGCTGCCCACGGCATGCAAAACATCCATGGTTTTCAAATCTCCCCAGACAGGTATTTTTGGCGAAACAAGTGTGGGCGGGAAATGGGGGGCCCGGTTAAAAAAGACAGGGGTGGATGGCATGATAATTACGGGCAGGGCTAAAACTCCCGTATATATATATGTCACTGACGGGACAGCTGAAATACGAAATGCCGGACATCTTTGGGGAAATGACACCTTTGAGACACACAGGATATTGATGGATGAACTGCCGCGGGGATCCGGGGCGGGAATAATCGGACCCGCAGGGGAGAGGGGAGTCCTCTTTGCATCAGTAATGTTTGAGGGGGAAATGCCCCGTGCCGCAGGCAGAACCGGTGCAGGGTATGTTCTTGGCATGAAAAACATTAAGGCCCTGGCAGTGAGGGGAAGGGGAAAACCTGAACCATGCAGTGGAGATGAGCTTGGAGAATATGTGCGCGGTTTAAATCCTTCAATCCTAAAAAGAGCACAGGCACTTCATGACTTGGGAACTGCCGGTTCGGTTTTAAAGAGGGAGCAGAGCGGGGACCTGCCAATAAAGAATTTTTCCCAGGATAAATGGAAAGAGGGGGCGGCAAAAATTACCGGTAGTGTCTACGCGGACAGCATGCACCTGGGGCATAGTGCATGCTTCCATTGCCCCATTGCCTGCGCAAAAAAAATTACCTGCCGGGGGCTGAGGACATCCCAGCCGGAATATGAGAGCGTGGCGGCTTTGGGTTCAAACCTGTTAATTGACAACCCTGAAGATGTTATCATGGCTAACATGCTATGCAACAAACTCGGCATTGATACAATATCAGCGGGAGTAGTTATGGGGTTTCTCTTTGAATGCCGTGAAAGGGGGATTATCCGCGAAAGTGACTTTGACATGGATGAGCATCCATTTGCCTGGGGGAGAGCTGAAACAGTGATGGAACTAATAGAAAAAATTGCTTTCCGTCAGGGAATTGGGGATGTGCTTTCGAGGGGTGTAAAAAGTGCGGCAGAATATTTCGGTGGTGGTGCAGAGCAGTTTGCAATGCACGCAAAGGGGCTTGAACTGCCCATGCATGATCCCCGGTCACTTGTAAGTTCAGCAGTTACCTATGCCACCGGGAATAGGGGTGGATCTCACAACGAGTCCTTTGCCTTTTATGTGGAACAGGGATTGTCCATAGAAGGTATGGGTTTTGATGAAAATGTAGACCCCCATACATCCATTGGCAAGGGGGAGCTTACAGGCCGGATGCAAAACCTCAATGCCGTTTTTGATGCACTGGGGCTGTGTAAATTTCTCCTGTCCGGCGGCATGGGGACTGGTAATCTCCTTGAATTTATCAGGCTCGTCACCGGCTGGGAAATGGACAGCCACGAACTTCTCAGCGTTGGTGACAGGATATATACTTTAAAACGGATATATAATCAGAAACTTGGTGTTAGCAGAAAAAATGACTGTATCCCGCATAGATTGCTTTTTGAGAAAAAGGGTCATAGTGATGCCGCGGATGTGCTGCCGGACCTTGATACTATGGTGGAAGATTTGTATTCTTTCAGGGGTTGGGATAAAAATGGCCAGGTGACATTTGAAAAGGCCCAATCTATTGGCCTGGAAAGCTATTTGCGATAAAATATTTTTGCTTTTAAATATTACATATGTGAGGTGATTTGATGGATATAGCCGTAATTGATCAGGTTCGTCTTAACTTTAATCAGCAGGGTATTCTTGCCATAAACGCCGCCATCGGCATAATGATGCTGGGAGTGGCACTGGACCTGAAACTGGAGGATTTCAAAAGGATAATCAAATCTCCCAGGGCCCCTGCAATCGGTCTTGCTGCACAATTTATACTCTTACCGGCTTTTACTTTTCTGCTCACTTGTATTATCAATCCCGCACCTTCAATTGCACTGGGGATGATAATGGTTGCAGCCTGCCCCGGAGGGAACCTGTCAAACCTCATGACATATCTTGCAAAGGGCAACACTGCCGTGTCCATCAGCATGACAGCAGTATCAACAATGGCAGCAATTATAATGACACCCCTTAACCTTTCCATCTGGGGGAGCCTTAATCCCTCAACGGCAGTTATTCTCAAAAGGGTGCATCTCAGTCCCGTTGATGTCTTTATTACTATTTTTATTATACTTGGGATACCCATGGCCCTGGGCATGACCCTTTCAAGGATATTTCCCAACCTGGCAGACAGGGTGCGAAAACCCTTTAAAATATTTTCACTGGTATTTTTTATCTTGATTGTCGTGGGGGCCCTGGGCGCTAACTGGCAGAATTTTCTTGACTATGTGGGTATTGTCATGTTGGCGGTGCTCATTCATAACTTCCTGGCCCTTAACCTGGGTTTCTGGTCGGGAAAGCTTTTCCGGCTTAAAGAACAGGATGTGCGGGCGGTATCTATTGAAGTGGGTATTCAGAATTCCGCGCTGGGCTGGTCCTGGTTTTTGACTTTTTCGGCGGGCTGGGCGGCATGGCAATTCTTGTTGCCTGGTGGGGTATATGGCATATAATTGCGGGACTCGGTGCGGCATACTTTTTTTCCCGGCGGAAAATACCGGAACAGGGTTGATGTGGAATGAGGAAAATTTAATATGAAGAAAAGACCATTTGAAAATATGGTGGTTACAGTTTCAGGCGGTGCCTGTGGCATCGGCAGGGCCCTATGTGAAAAATTTGGCATGGAAGGGGCCGCCATTGCATTCCTTGACCATAACAAGAAGGAAACTGCCCAAACTGAAAATGGTTTAATAGAAATGGGAATAACTGCCCGTGGTTATCATTGCGATATCACCATAGAAGATGAATGCAGTTCCGTTTTTAAAGAGATAATCAGCCAATTTGGCGGCATTGACATCCTCATCAATAATGCCGGCATAACCCAGAGAAGCCCCTTTGTTAAGACAGGGACGCCGGTTTACCGGCATGTAATGGATGTAAATTTTTTTGGGGCAATACACTGTACAGACTTTGCTATGGATAGCCTCATAGAGAGGAAGGGGATGATAATAGTTACTTCAAGTATTGCCGGCCTGGTGCCGCTCCTGGGAAGGTCGGGGTACAGTGCAAGCAAACATGCGCTGCACGGGTTTTTCGGCACATTGCGCTCAGAGTTGAGGCAACTGGGGGTCCATGTGATGATAGTTTGCCCCGGGTTTACAAAAACAAACCTTCAATCCAGCTGCCTTGACGGGGACGGTTCTGTTACCGGTCACCGGCAGTCCAGGGTTGGGAAGGAATCCACACCAGCGAAGGTTGCGGAGGCAGTGTTCAGGGGCGCGCTAAAAAGGAAGGGGCTCCTTGTTTTAAGCGGAATAGGCAAGCTGAGCTATATAATTAATCGAATTTTTCCTTCACTGTATGAAAGATTGATGGAACGAAACCTCAAAAGTGAGATAGACCGGTAATAATAAACTGTGTGTTTTCCTAAAACAGGAATGTCCTTCCATCATTGTATTTTGTATAATACCGGGAACTATCCTCTCAATACTATTTTAACAAACCTGTTATAATTCCTGCTGAACCTGACGGCTGAAATAAAATAATTATGCTATTAATCACAACTTTACATTTACTCCAATACTTAAAGGTTCTTTACCTTTCTTCTCAATCTCATATTTAACATGTTTTTTCAATTCTTTTGTATCCACGAAATACCTCCAATTCTCAATTGCATGTTAAAATTAAAATATCCTGATATTTAATGCCTGAATAAATGAATTAATCCCTAAAACCAATACTTTTTTTAAAAAATCCTTGACGATATTCAGCAAAAGCTATATTATATAATATAGTTAAGCTATACTTCAAATACAACAAAAAGCATACTACAATATATAGGAGTAACCATGGGCAGAAAAGTCAGCCTGTCCCGGTCCATGGTTGCACCAAAACCTGCGGAGCCCTTGGTACATAACCTGCCGTAACAGTGTTCATCGAGTTCATTTCCCGTTATCTTCCATGGT
>JBHPHB010000058.1:0-16064 GCA_042569985.1 Spirochaetota bacterium
TGCTCAGAGTAAACATAACTACATTAACAGTATGCCAGAAAATAATAGATTCATGTTGCTCAGAGTAAACATAAAAATAAACATAATAAAATAAAGCATGAAAAACCATAGCAGTTCACAACAAATTCAAACATAATGGTGTTAAATTTTTTTCGGGTATTGACCTGTTCCTTTGAAACTCAACCGGTTATAGTTAATATTCTAAAAGAGGTTTGAGTCAAACCTGTCAGTCATCATCGAGGAAATAATTGAAATCTTCCTTTTCCTTTTCAATTAAGACATCACAGACCTCGGCGGCAGTCTTTGATTCAATTACTTTTTTTAGAACGGTATTATCAGAAAGCAGTTTGGATATTTCACTTAGAATTGACAGGTGCATATCAGCCTTATGATTTCTGGGAGTTACAATTAATATAATTACATGAGCGGGCTTACCATCTATTGAATCAAAATCAATCCCTTCATGCGACAGGCCCAATGCCCCCCAGATAATGGGTCCCTCACTAACAATTCCATGGGGAATGGCTACACCGTCACCAATGCCCGTTGAAGCTTCTTCCTCCCTTTTAAATACAGACTCCAATATTTCCTCTTCATACTCTTTTGATCCGCTGTGCGATTTGATAAAGAAACTTATCATTTCCCTGATGGCATCTTCCTTATTATCAGCTTTCAGATTTGGGTTGATATATTCCTCCAGCAGAAATTCGATAAGCTTGGGACGGTCCTGCCCGGCATCTCCGCTTTTTTGCAAAGCCCATTTTGTAGCAGGCGGTCCAAATAGCTCATTCAGGGCAACCACTGCCAGGACAAGCGTGGTGAGAAAATCTATCACAGGAGAAAGGGCGGCAACACTTCCGGCAAGTATGATGAGTCCAATTGCCACACCTGCCTGGGGAAAAAGTGTGGCACCTATAAATTTATACACCCTTTTAGGAGCATTGGCAATAAAAGCCCCCACATTTCCCCCAATTAGTTTTCCGCAACCCCGCGCAATGAAGTATAAAAGTGATATTAGGCCGGCTGATCCGAGGTGATCCATGTCTATATGTGCACCTGCCAGGGCAAAAAATATAATCATTATGAGATATTCAATTTCCTCAAAAATGGTTAATATTCGTGCTTTATACTCACTTGTATTTGTTATGTACATCCCTATAACCATGCAGGGGAGCATGAGGTTGATAGATAAAACCTTTGAAACTCCTGTAACAGCAAGTACAGTTAAAAACACAAGAGTGAGCACCTGGCTCTTTGAAGTTATATTTTTTTCTGCAAAATATTTTAACAGAAAACCTCCAACAACACCAACGCCGGCAGAAACGAGCAGTTCCTTACCGAATAATAGCAGAAGGTTGATAAAGTTTAGGCCACCCGTTCCCTTTACTTCAATAATACTGACGAATATGCCAAAAATCACAATGCAGAGAACATTATTGATAGCAACAACGGGCAGCAGGGTGTTTACAACCAGGCCTTTTGCCTTTACCTCCTTTACCGTTGCAACTGTTGCCACAGGAGCTGTTGCAATGGAAATCGATGCAATCAAAAGCGACAGTAATAATTCCTGTTTTGCGATAAAGAACATACAAAGAAAGACAAAGGTAAAGGAGAGTGAACTTTCAAAAATCAATACCATGATGACCCGTTTGCCCGTATTTTGCAGTTTATGAAAATGCAGGTGAGCACCTATGGTTATTGACATAAGGCCCAGGGCAACGAGATTAATATTTTGAAGGCTTTCAAAATTTCTTGGGGATATGAGATGCAAAAAGGGATTCCCAATAATTATACCGGCTATTATATAGCCCGTTATTTTAGGTAAATGTATTTTTTTTGCAATCTCGGCAAAAACCAGGCCGGTAATAATCAGAAGGGCAAGGATTAGTATCTCATCACCCTTCCCGATGATGTTCTGTAAATATTCAATCATATGTTATTAATTAATTTGTGTTTAAAGATATTTTCGTACAAAGACAGTTTAAAATAAATCATTATTTATAAAATATGTACACCTTCAAACTTTTCAAATTATGATTTTTTGTCAAGTTAGAATAATATATTATTTTTGTGACAAGTATATTGATTAAAACGGAGAAATTATTAAAACAGCACACATACTTTTAATATTTGTTTCATAATAGTCATTTTGTGTTGACATAAGCAATATTTTAAATAATATCAGAAATTCTTTGAAAAAATGGTAATAACAAAGTATTAAAAGATTTAAACCCAAAGGATATAACATAATGCTTATTGCTGCAATAATAACCATTACACTTGCCCTGATTTTCTACACCCTGGGAGTATGGGGAGAAAAACTTTCCCGGGGATTGAATAAATGGAACCTGTCCATGTTCTGGATAGGGCTTATAATGGACACAACGGGAACAACCCTCATGCTTGAACAGAGTGATACCGTGGCCGACACCTTCCATTTATTCACGGGAGTAGTAGCAATAGTTCTTATGGCAATTCATGCTGTTTGGGCAACAATTGTTCTTATCAGAAAGAATGATAAAATGATCAGGGATTTTCATAAATTCAGTTTTATTGTCTGGCTTATATGGCTGGTGCCGTATTTTTCCGGCATGGTTATGAGAACATAATGAACACCATGGCTTGCTTTTAACTCACTGCGTCAATGGCCTTTTGCACTGCCTCTTTCAGCATACTCTCATCAGGTTTGGGGATTAAATTATTTTTCATAAGCAAATCAACGGTATCTCTTGTTTCTTTTATATCCCTCAAAGTCCCATTGTAAACCTCTTCACTTGACATTTCAATCCTGGCAACACCATTTTTAATTGCCTCCATTGCCACATCTGCCGCAACCTGCGCAAAGACCTCTGTATCTTCCATTGTGGGGATTATCTTATCGGGCTCCAGGCCTTTCTTCTCAGCAAAATTTGCAATGGAGTATGCCGCTGCTATGGCCATTTCATCGGTTATTTTACGGGCCCTCACGAGAAGCGCACCCTTAAGGATGCCGGGAAATCCAAGAGAATTGTTGACCTGGTTCGGAAAGTCCCCCCGGCCGGTGGCTACAATATATGCCCCTGCTTCTTTTGCCGCATGGGGATAAATTTCAGGAACCGGATTGGCACAGGTAAAGACTATGGGTTTAGAACCCATGCCTTTAATCCACCGTGGCTTTACCGTATCGGGTCCAGGTTGTGAAAGGGATATGAGAACATCGGCATCCTTTAAAGCAGTTTCTATATCATTAACTTTTCCGGGATTTGTCGATTTACAGAGTTCCCATTTTCTATAGAAAGCAGAGTCTGCCTTTATATCGTCCCTCCCCGAATGCAGCCCTCCCTTTGAATCAAAAAGAATTATGTTTCCGGGATTTCCCCCGGCCTTTATAATTAACCTGGCAATTGTCGTATTCGAAGCACCGGCACCGAAGAGGACTATTTTTGCCCCATCAATTCCCTTGTCAACAATCCTCAGCGCATTGATAAGCCCGGCCAGGGTTACGCAACCGGTCCCCTGTGCGTCATCATGCCATACTGGTATGTCACATTCCTCGCGCAAGGTATCAAGGACCTTGTAGCAATTAGGTTGGGATATGTCCTCCAGGTTGACAGCACCAAAGCTTGGCTCAAGCATCTTCACAAAATCAATTATTTTTTGGGGGTCGTGCTCTCCATTTTCATTATAGCTGTTTATGCAAAGGGCGACTCCATCAACGCCACCAAGATATTTCATCAAGTAAGCCTTTCCTTCCATAACGCCAAGCCCGCCGGGAGGTGTACAGTCCCCGTCTCCAAGGACACGCGTTGAATCAGAGACAACAGCCACAAGGTTGCCCCTGTTGGATAATTCGAAGGAACTATTATTGTCATCCCTGATGGTTGTAGAAACTTTTGAAACACCGGGAGTATACCAGACATTGAACCAGTTAAAGCCATATACACCGGCCTTAGGTATTGTCATTGTTTTCCCGCCATAAAATTTATGAGCCAGGTATGAAAATTCCTTTAAAAATTCCGTTTTTGCCCTTGCCAGCTGGTCCTGTGAAAAATCCTCAGGAAAAAGGGAGTCCAGGTTTGACAGGGATAAATCCAGGTTCTTCATTATATAATTCCTTTCACTATTGTCTTTTATACTTTTTCACGCCTTCAACATAAAGGTCATTGCCTTTTATATCGTTGATCACAATTACAGGTAAATCCTCAACTTCCATCTCCATTATCGCCTCAGGTCCCAGGTCCTCATAGGCTATTACTTTAGATTTCTTAATGCATTTAGAAATAAGGGCACCTGCACCGCCAACAGCCATGAAGTATACAGCCCCATGCTTAACCATGGCATCAACAACCTCTCTTGAGCGACCACCCTTGCCTATCATCCCCTTTAAACCAATTTCCATAAGCCCGGGAGAATATGCATCCATGCGGCTGCTTGTTGTTGGCCCCGCAGAACCAATGGGATTACCTGGCCTCGCCGGTGTGGGGCCCACAAAATAGATTACCTGTCCATCAATGTCAAATGGAAGTGATTCACCCTTTTCAATCAATTTAACAAGCCTGTTATGGGCAGTATCACGTGCACTATAGATTTTACCACTGAGCAAAATTTTATCACCGATTTTCAAATTGCTTACAATCTTATCTGACAGGGGGGTTGTAATTTTCTTAAAGCTCATCATTCTCCCCTAAATAACTATCATCTTATGCCTGCTGGCATGACAATTCAAATTTACAGCCACGGGCAGGCTTGCAATATGGCAGGGATGCATTTCAATATTAACGGCAAATGCCGTTACCCTTCCCCCCAGCCCCTGGGGACCTATACCGAGATCGTTAATTCCCGTAAGAATTTCCCTTTCCAGTTCCGCCACTTCCCCGTCACTGTTCAGTTGTCCAATTGGCCGTATAAGCGATTTTTTGGATAAAATAGCTGCTTTTTCCATGGTCCCCCCGATACCAATACCTACAACCAGTGGAGGACAGGGATTTCCCCCTGATTCATTAACGCACTGTAGAGCAAAGTCGATTACCCCTTCTTTACCGTCAGAGGGCTTGAGCATTTTAATCCTACTCATATTTTCACTGCCCCCCCCCTTGGGAGCCATTGTAATTTTCAGTTCATCTCCGGGAACGAGTTCCACATGGACTATGGCCGGCGTATTATCATTTGTATTCGCGCGTGTAAAGGGATGACAGATCGATTTCCTCAGATAACCTTCCTCATATCCAAGCTTTACGCCTTCATTGATGGCATCTATGAGGTTTCCCCCGTCTATTGAAACTCCGTCACCAAGTTCAACAAAGAAAACGGCAAAACCTGTATCCTGGCATATGGCTATCTTTTCCTTTTCTGCAACTTCCGCATTCTCCAGCAATATATTCAGTATTTCCTTTCCCGCTGGAGACTCTTCTATTTTTATTGAAGATTTAATGGCATCAATTACATCATCATTTAGATTATAATTTGCCGTCATGCACATCTTTTTAACTTCTTCAATAATTGATTTAATTTCAATGGCTTTCATTGCAGTTGTATCTTTATGCGTATCCTTTTAGTTTTTAGAGAAGACCCATTATCTTCTGATACATCATATTATTCAATAATTTTATATATTATTTACTTTTTTAAAAAAGCTTCTCCGGTAATTTTTTAAAGTTGATAACTCCCATGTTTGGTCAGGTATTTAACCAGTCCTCCTTCATTAAGAATTGAAAGCATAACTTCTGGCATTTTTTCCGATTGGAAAGTAAGGTTCCTGGTGAGATTAGTAATTTTACCGATTTTCAAATCAATTTCAAGTTCATCCCCGGTGACTATATCATATTCTTCCAGGGTCAATGCAGGTAAACCAATATTTATGGCATTACGGTAAAAAATACGGGCAAAGAATTTACTTATAATTGCTGAAACTCCTGCAACCTGCAATGCAACGGGGGCCTGCTCACGGCTTGACCCACATCCAAAATTTTTTCCGGCTACTAAAATATCGCCATGCTTGAATTTTTTTGTAAAATTTTCATCGAGGTCCTCCATTGCATGTTCACCCAACACACGGCGATCAAGGATCTTAGTATATTTACCAGGAATAATTACATCCGTATTTATATCATCACCATAGACGTGTGCCTTTCCTCTAATTATATTATCCACTTTAACCCTCGCCATCCAAATTAGTTATATATCCAACAATTGCAGAATAAGCCACGGTGGCAGGTGAAGCAAGGTATATTTTTGACTTCGCATTCCCCATCCTGCCCACAAAATTACGGTTTCCCGTTGAAATAACAACCTCATTGTCACCGGGCACTCCAAGATGTGTACCAACACAGGGCCCGCATCCTGAAGGAATGAAAGTTGCCCCTGCCTTTGATAAAGTCTCAATAGTACCGTCTTTCGCGGCATTAAGGAATACCTGCCTGGAAGCAGGGCCAATTAAAAGGCGAACATCCCTGTGGACCCTGTTCCCTTCAAGGATCTGTGCGGCAGCATGTAAGTCTTCAAGCCTGCCGTTAACACAGGAGCCGATAAAGGCATAATTAATCTTAATGTTCTTAACTTCATTAGCTTCAACAACATCGCCAGGTGATGGATGCAGAGCAACCATAGGTTTTAAGGATGAAACATCAATGTTTATAACATCATCATATACAGCGTCTTCATCAGGATATATAAATTCATGTTCATACGGGAGTTCCAAACCCTCCATATGGACAAAGCCCGTTTTCGCTCCTGCCTCTATGGCCATATTTGCAATAGTCATCCTGCTGCCCAGGGAAAGTTTTTCAATTGCCTCACCGCAAAATTCAATTGATTTATACGTTGCACCGGCAACACCGATTTCGCCTAATATCCTTAATATGATATCCTTGGAATATGCCCCCGAAGGAAGCTTCCCTTGCAATACCACTTTAATTGACCGGGGCACTTTGAGCCATATTTTCCCCGTAAGCCATACAGCTGCCAGGTCAGTAGAACCTACACCGGTACTGAAGGCACCCAGGGCACCGTAAGTACAGGTGTGAGAGTCTGCACCAATAAAAATATCTCCGGGTCTTACATGCCATTTTTGAACAATTAACTGATGGCATATGCCCTCTCCACCATCATAGAGAACACAATTTTGCTCATGGGCAAACTCCCTCATCATCACATGGAGGTTTGAAATATCCTCATAAGATGCCGGGTAAGCGTGATCAATAACCAAAAAACATTTTTTGGGATCGAAAAGCTTTTCACCGCCCATTTCGCGGAATGCCTTAATGGCATAGGGTGACGTTGTATCCGAAGCCATTGCTCCGCTTACCGGTACAACAATTAATTCATCAGCAGTGACTTCCCTGCCAGCATGACGGGATAATATTTTCTCAGCTAATGTCTGTCCCATTAATATCTACACCCTTATTGAATAATCCTTGCAGTAAATCAGGTTAAATTATTTTATACTGAATTTATTTCATCTTCAATCTTTTTTATATCCGGCAATCCCACCAAATCGGTAAACTCTTCAAAGGACATGAATGCATCATTTATTTCTTCGGTGGAACTGTTTTTCTTTAACACCTGTAAGGCCTTCTCCATGGCCCTGGCCGCGGCAAATAATGCGGTTATCGGATAACTCACGCGGGCTGCCCCTAATTTCTCAAGTTCATCAACTGTACATACGGGCGTCTTGCCGCCCTGGGCCATGTTAATGCTCACGGGGGCCTTAATTTTATCGATGACGTATTTGATCTCTTCTTTTGTATTGGGAGCTTCAACAAAAATCAGGTCAGCGCCCGCTTCGGCATAGGCATTTCCCCTTTTGATTGCGTCTTCAATACCATAAACGGCAATTGCATCTGTTCGGGCATTGATAATAAAATCGGGGTCTTTTCTTCCCATAACGGCAGCCTTAATTTTTCTTGCCATTTCCTCCATTGTAACAACCTGCTTTCCTTCCATATGTCCGCAACGCTTTGGGAATACCTGGTCTTCAAGATTAATACCTGCAGCACCTGCTTCTTCAAAAGACTTAACAGTATGGTATACATTAATTTCGTTACCAAAACCCGTATCTCCATCAGCCATTACGGGAATATTTACAGACTGTGCAATATTCCGGGTTGCATAAAGCATATCTCCCATGGAAATAATGCCTATATCCGGTTTGCCCTGAAGCGCAGCAGCCAGGCCAAAACCGGTTACCTGCAATGCGTCAAAACCTGCCTTTTCAATAATCTTTGCGCTTATAGCATCATAGGCACCGGGCATGGCTAATATTTTTTTGTCTTCAATGAGCTGTCGAAGTCTCGTTGTTTTTTTCATTTTTTACTCTCTATTTATATAAAAAAATTACTTGTTTTTAGAATTAGGGCTGATGAGCAATGAGATTTTCTTTTTACTCAATATTATGAAGTTTAGTGATGAATTTTTTAATTCAAACTGAATCCGCATTAATGATCAGATATTTTCATTTTTAGACAATTTATTGAAAAAATGGTTTTTTGTCAATAGTTTTCAAATTTAAAGGACTTCTCACTTGATTTTGTAAAATTAAGTTGTAATAAATCACCTTTAAAAAAATAATTTCCAATGTGTATATTTAAAAAAGTTGAAAAAATCTTCACATTATTTTGTCATAAAATATTGATGCAATATTTAAGGGATAGTATTTTAATGAAACTTCAACTAAAACTAACAGATTCTTTTTGTTAGTCGTTACATTCACTTCGCGGGATGCAGTAAATAAAAGCATGTAGAAATCAAAAGGAGTTATATCAGTGTTATTAAAAAAAACATTTTGTTTATTAAGTTTTGCTTTACTATTTATTATTCTCACAGGCTGCAAAGGCAGCGGCAAAGCTACAGTGAAACCGGAAGATTTAATAATCGATAGGGGTAATGTAGGAATTCCCGGGGGTATTCCGGACAGATCTAACGTTTGCGCGGATGTGCAAGTAGATTATGGTGCTCAAGGCGATGGTAGTACTGATGACGGACCTTCAATCAATGCTGCCATTCAGGCCTGTCCGGAAAACCAGGTAGTGTATATTCCTGCAGGGACCTATAGAATTACATCACCCATTATTATCACTAAAAGTATTGTTTTACGTGGAGACGGAAACGAAACAAGGTTAGAATTTGATTTTGATACAGTAGCTACTTATGGAATATCCATTGGAGATGGAGACTTTATGTTTTCAGAATATATTGATGTTGAATCAGGCTATAAAAAGGGCTCAGATACAATTACACTAAAAGATGCCTCTTCAATCGAAATTGGCGATTATCTTGTAATTGACCAGGAAAATGATTCTTCCCTTGTTACTTCCAAAGGAGCTCAAGGAGATTGCACATGGTGCGGCCTTGGCAGGTGCACCTCAAATAATAATTCTTTCTGTAATGCCTGGGATCACGGCAGAAGCTGCGATACTGGCGGAACCTGTGAGGGCGGAAAAAGAACACTGGGCCATATGGTTAAGGTTATTGGCAAGAACAATAACACTCTGACTCTTGAAATACCCCTGCTATGGAACTTCAAAGGTTCTCTTGATCCCCAGGTAATTGAAAGGACTGGAATGATTGAAAATGTAGGGATTGAGGATCTATATATAACTCAAACTGGAAGTAGAATACGAAACTTAATAAATATATACGACTGCTCTAATTGCTGGATAAAAAACATTGAAGCAGAGCTCGGTGATGAACGTATGGTTGATTCAAAATACACATATAGAAATGAATACAGGGATAACTACTTTCACCATGCATACTGCTATACAGGAAACCATGGAGCAGGATTCAACTTGCAGGGCCATACAACTGCAAATCTAGTTGAGAATAATGTCTTTAATACTCTACATGATGTGGTTTTTATATCATCCGGCGGAGGGGGAAATGTTGTTGCATACAACTATTCAACAAATTCCACATATGAACAAAACTGTGGTGAACCATATGCTAGAAAACCACTTGAATTCAATTTTCACGGTGCACATCCCGTTTATAATTTGTTTGAGGGCAATGTTGTCAACTCAATGGGTGCTGATTTTATCTGGGGTTCTTCCTCTCATAATATTCTGTTCAGGAATAGAGTATATGGTTACGGGAACAGGACTGATGTCAAATGGAAGGTGACAATTAAGCTTGAAAAATTGGTAAGGAATTTTTACATGTTTGGAAATATCCTGGGAATCCCCGATGATACTTCAATCTATGAATATGAACATGAATCGGATGATACTCAATGCAATACCTATAATCCATCATATATATATTTTCTTGGACATCCAAGTCTCTATGATTGTTCTGAAGTTGATCCGGTTGTTGAGGAATCACTTGTCCGTCATGGAAATTATGACTATACAACAGGTTCAGTAATTTGGGACAGTGAAATATCCAGCCAGGAACTGCCCAATTCACTATATCTTGACGCAAAACCTGAATGGTTTGGTGATTTGAATTATCCCCCATTTGGGCCTGATTCAGATTATGAAAACAACAAGATTCCCGCTCAGGTCAGATTCGAGCAGATGACACAAAACTAATTATTATAACCTGCTCTTTACATGTTTAATAGAAAATTTTAAATAGATCATTGTTCATGGTGTTATTTTGTCAACAAAAGATATTTTCAGATTCTGATAAAACTCATCACTTGGCATGGAGCTCAAAGTAATGGGTATTAACTTCCAAAGAAATATAAAAAGGGGCACTTAAAAGTGCCCCTTTTTATCATTACTATCTAAAAAACAAAAAAAAATTCCCCGCATTTTTTAATAATTCGTCACTTAAGTTGTGTATAAGGAAGAAGTGTAATTTCACAACTTCCAAAGCAAATAAATTAAGAAAAATTCAAAGTAAAAAAATTAAAGAAAAATATTTAAGAAAAAGTGAATCGCAAGCCTTTAATTCTTTTTTACTTCGAATGCTGATGCAGTTCGAAGCCTGAAAAATGCATTATTTTCATCAGGTTTCATAGTTATGCAATATGCATGTTACTGCACGTCTTAATTTCATGTTAACAGGAATGGCGCTGTTCTTACGATTTCATAGAAATTATAAGGCCAGTATTAAATGTCCAGAAAATCTATGGAATATGCATTCCCGTTATATGCAAAATAATTTAAAAAGGGGTGTACTATGAGATCAATTTTCATTCTATTCGTTTCATTAATTGTATTTTCATTTGGTTGTGCGTTGGACAATGGAAAAAACAGCAATCCAAATGGACTTGGGGATAATCCAATCAATGGAATCCCTGAAAATCTTGGAGAGTTATTAAGCCAGGATAAAAGCGGTTTAGTTGTCTATTCAACATCGGGCAACATTGTTGAAGACCATCCAATTACTGGGATGGAAAAAAGCTCCACCTTTACAATATTATCAAGTGATGGCGGCTGGCCATATTTAAAGACTGATATCAGTATTAATGCGGGCGATGTAAAAAAAACAGCAGTACTAAAATTTGACAATGGTGATATTTTAACCAGAAAGATTACGCAGGTAAGTGATTATGAAGACGGAAGAAAAGTTAAGGTCCTTCATGTTTTTGAAACATGGCCGGGAGTTCCCTATGATACTGGCAGGCAAGCAGGCCAAACCGGTACTATTGAGGTTTATCAGGACTTTTCAGATTCTGTTCCCTGTCCTGAAGACATGGGAATCAATATGCCCATAAGAATAGCGCGGCCCATGTTAAATGTCGGATGGCCCTTTTCTGACGGTTCTCCAAGGCTGCTTGCGTTTGCTGACGAATTTTATTACAATTGGCATATAGGTGCTGTTGGACGTGTTAAGTTTTTTTCCGGGCATGAGGAATGCAGGGTAGTAACTGATTATATTGGGCGGCTCTTTGGAGGCGAAACATACAGACTCAGCGGTGACAATCTATATGAGGGGGTTCCTAAATTTGCCCTTGGAGAGATTACTTTTTATGAAAGATGTGTTGATACAGACGAGGATGATGATATCTCGGTTAAGGGAGTGGGCACATTTTTTAATACTGATACTATGCAATGGGAATCAAAATCTGATACTTGCGGTATATTTGGTATGTTGCAACAACAGAATTGCGGTATGAAAACATCCGATTACAGCGGCACATTATATGTAAGAAAATATGATTGTTCCAAAGTAGGAAAAGTTTGCCACGATGGTACCTGTGAAGATTCTGATCAATGTTCCATTAACTCTGACTGTGAAGAATCAAATATTTGCTACAGGAGTCCATCATGTTCAGATAGCGATCCCGATGCCTGCAAGAGCTGCATGACTTCAGTACCTCAAAGGTCCTGCCTGGTTGATGATGGCAGCGCTCCTTACTATATACCAGATGGATATGTCCTGAACGGACGTAAATGCTGCAAAGGTACTTTGTCTGATGATGACAAGTGCAAAAAAACAGTTCAATCCAACAACTGGAATGAGTTAACCAGTTCTTATTTATCATCAATGTGCGGATACGGATATATTCCAACAGAAGTTACATACCATTTAAAAACAAATGTATATGAATTCTGGTATCCAAGCTGCGGGAAATGGACTTCCACTCCAGATTATAACTCTGACTCATTTTGCACTACCCATTTTGCTGAGACAACAAATAAGACTTATCCCATTGATTTAAATGACCTTGGGCAGGACATGGGATATATAAAGCTTAGCGATAAGAATAACAAGCAGTTAATTTATTATCCTCAGAGTAACAGCTGGTTTGTCATGATGAATAATAACGAATGGGACAAATCTCCTTTTGCCCATCCGCACCAGGATTATCAATCAATTCCATCTGAGGTTAGCGGAGATATTGAATACCACTGGAAGGAACATCCATTTATCCAGAGCAATATTACAGATAGTCTTCTAAACTATGAAACACCAGAGCTTACTGGAGATAAGTTTTCACTTGAATATTCAGCATATACGGCCAGGCAAAAGTACTGGTCATACCCAAAAGTGGAATTTATGACAATTAAATGTGAAGAAAACTGATTAGATACTGAGTCGCATATTTTATAGAGCTGTAACCCTCCTATTAAAGTTATATCCCATTCACCACAGCAATTTGCTGTGGTGAATGGGACAGGCCTGAAGAACCAAACAAACCAACACGTTGATTATACGCCATTCTGAATATCACTCCATTAATAAAAAAAGCGGCACTTAAAAGTGCCGCTTTTTTATCATTATAATTTGCTTTTTTTTACTATTTTGTTGGACGCTTAACGAATTTTCCAATCTTGTCGCCAACAACCTTACCATTATCAAATACCATGTTTCCCCGTAAGAAAGTATTTTTAACTCTTCCCTTAACATCAATTCCTTCAAAAGGAGTATATCCCTGGCTTGAAGGTGAATCTTCGTGGTGAATCGTCCATTCTTCGTTTGGATCCAGCAGTGCAAGGTCAGCATCAAATCCTATATCAATATCACCCTTGTTTAGAAGACCGAACCTTCTTGAAGGATTCCATGATACCAGTTCTGCAATTTTGTTTGGAGATAGACCGCGTTTTGTACCTTCGCTGAACATTCCATGCAGCAGGTACTCAACACCGCCGAATCCTGCTTTAGCTTTCCATATATTATCGGGATCGTCTTTATCAACCTTCTGGTCTTTAGGACAATTTGCATGGTCAGTAATTACCCACTCAATAGTTCCATCTTTAACTTTTTCCCAAAGATACTCAACGTCTTCTTTTGGACGAATTGGAGGATTAACTTTTGCCCAGACACCCATTGGACATGATTCTGCGTCCAGTAAAAGGTGGCCTGCTGTTGTTTCAAAACCAAAATTTATTTCAGGATATGCTCTTCTCATAGTCTCTGCTGCATCAATAGCATCCTTTGATGTGAGGTGAAGGAGGTTAATGTTTTTACATCCTGTTATATGTGCAAGATGTCCTGCCATTGCAACTGCCATTGATTCACTGTGTGGAGGACGTGCATCGCTGTATGCGGAAAGTCCTGATATGTCAGTTCTATCTTCTGTTATGGTTGCATATCTTTTCAGCATTTCAGGTGTTTCGCAGTGCAGGCTCACACTGATATAATCTGCCAGTTCGGGATATTTCTCCTGGAGACGAGCAGCTTCTCTCATGATAAACTCAAAGTGGACCAGGTTATAATCATCACCTTCATCGAGGCGGAGCCATTTGCTTTGCTGATCTGACTTTCCGTGAAGTCCGTGGAGTCCATAGAACATGAAAATTTTGAAAGTTGTAATACCCTGCTGCAGAAGGTATTCCATTTCCTTTACATGAATTCCCTGTACCGGGGCAATATGATATCCATAATCGCAATTATATTTTCCCTCTGAAAGTTGTAATAGTTCAGGGATAAATTCTTTATAAGAACCGCCCTTATCAAGATATAATCCGCCTGAACGGAAATAAGTTATCATTGTAGTTACACCGCCCATTGCCGCGGCTGCTGTTTCAGTTGGTGCGTCTTCACTGATATGCTTGTAAATACCAACATGTGTATGTGCATCAATCACGCCAGGGAAAGCCAGCTTATTTTCCCCATCAAAAACTTCATTAGCTTCATCGGGTTTGATTTCAGGTGCTATCTTTACAAATTTACCATCCTTAATTCCAAGATCCATCTTCTCAACTTTATCCTGGTTTGGTCGGACAACCTGTACATTTTTTACAATGAGATCAAGTTCTGCCATGTTAAATCTCCTTATTGGTGATAATTAATTTAATATTACAATAAAACCACAAAATTATTAATACTGAAAAAATCAATTAAAAAAAAACAAAGGAGGATTTTTTTGTTTGATAGGTGGTCCATAAGAATTGACAAACTCACCGAAATTATAACAAATATAAAAATATAATTAAAAAAACTTGACACAGTATATCAATTTAAGAAAAAAAAGATATTAAAAGTTAGGAGTGACAAATGTATATAGAGGTTCATAAGGATTTGTGTTCAGGGTGCGGAGTATGTGTCGACACATGTTCCGAACATCATTTTGGCAAAAAAGATCCCCAGTATTCGGCCATTATTATACTAGAAGACAGAACAGATAAAGACAGTTTTATACCTGTTGTTTGTGATAATTGCGGGAAATGCGCCGATGCATGCCCAACGGGAATAATCGAGAAAAATAATGAAGGCTGTTATATTATCGATAAGGAAGCATGCTTAATGTGCACCATGTGCGTCAGTGCCTGTCCAAAAAAACTGATCCGTGAAAACCATTCACTTGAAGCCCAGTTTAAGTGCGACCTCTGTCTCAAGTGCACCGAAGTTTGCCCCACCGGGGCACTGGTTGCGGTAGAATAAAAAATAATTGAAAACCAGGCAATCCATATTTTACCTGGTCCGCTGGTAAGTGCAGTCTTTTCCCGAAGCAGCAATATGCAGATTTGCTCCTGTAACTGTAATTACTGCTTCAACCTTTTGACTTTTCCGCTTTAATTTCGTCCCTGAATAAATTGTAATGGTGCTGCCATTTATTACTCCAAGAAATTCCCAGCCATATTTACCGGGCTCATCCTTTTTTAAAACCATGTTTTCCCTATAAATTGTCACAGTATAATATTTATTGCCAAAACCCCGGACCTTTTTTAGAGATATGTAGTTACTTTTGCATTTTCCCGAAATTTTCTTATATTTACCGCTAAAATCACCGGGACCTGTGCACGTGATAATGAAAATTGCTGTTATAAAAAAAAGGATTGAATCAAGAAGTTTTAGGCCGGTTTTCCCCATGAGAAGAAACCTCGAATTTTTTTCTTTATCCTCAATGTAAAGAGTTACTCATAATCTTCCATGCCAAAATTATTTTTCAAATACTCATACTCATAGGACCATGCATCTTTTTGCATTGACACTAAAAATTTCATGATTTCCAGATGCTCATCAATTTTTTCCTGCTGTTCTTCGTATATTTCCTTATTGGTAATTGCATTAATTAATTTTGCACTTAAATCGGATGCTGAGTTAATAACATCACTCTTCAATTCATCATCATCCATTTCGGGAAGGGAAACACCAACATTGCCCACAACCTGGGAACCCATTATTCCCATAATCCGCTCAAGGTATTCCGCAACCGTATCATAGGCAGGCCCCCCCGATGCAACGGCTACTGC
>JBHPHB010000059.1:0-15482 GCA_042569985.1 Spirochaetota bacterium
CCTTAATCATTATGAGAAGCATTTAAAATTCAGTAATAGCTTCTAGTGCATGTGGATCATTTGCGGGCATAATTATCATTTCACCCTTTTTTATATTAAAGGGTTTTCCCGAGATGGTGATTTTAGCTTCACCGTCCATAATATATACAAGAGCATCATATGGTGCCGAATGTTCGGAAAGTCCTTCACCCTTGCCAAAAGCAAAGAGGGTGACAGTTCCCACTGGCCTGTTTATCAATGCCTTGCTAACAACTGAATTGCCCTGGTATGATACCAGTTCTTCAAGCGTAATTCCTTCTTTTAAATATTCAGTCGAATCGTTTTTTGTATTTTCCATAATTAGCTCCGGTTGTTTTCATTATTTTGATAAAAGCATATTACAATTTCACCAACTGTCAAGAAGAATATGTAAAAGATGCAGGAGCCATGAGAAAAGAGAAATGACATATCATTTAGAAAGATGGGTCCAATGCTGCATCCATCTAATGAAACCTTTGGTTTCTTCTTCATATTAAAGGATATACAGGAAGTAATGCCGATTAATATGATTAGAATTAAAATATTATTATTCATATACGCCCTGTTTTTGATCTCAGTACTTATAGCCATTATTTTTTGAAGGAGAACAATTATGAAAAAATTAATTTCTATTTTCATCATGGTCATGGTAATTTCTGCATGTCAGAGCCTTAATTTAAAACAAAAACCCACAGCAAAGATTGAAAAATTTGATATTGAATCAATAAGCCTCAAGGACATAACATTACTGTTCGATATCAGCATAAAAAACCCCTACCCGCTGGGAATAAAACTTGATGACATTAAGCTGACTTTCTTTATTGAAAAAAAACAGCTCTTTAAAACAAAAACCTCAAAGGGATTAAAAATCAAATCAAGGGGAAAAAAATCTTCCAGGTTTCATGTGAACCTGAAATACAAAGATATAATGAAAATTGTTAAATCCTACAGCAAAAAGGACAGCCTGGATTGTGTTGTAGATGTAGTTATTATAATTCCATTACCCAAATTACCGGGCTTGAAAAAAAATATTTCCTTTAATTATAAGTTGAAGAAAAAAATTCCAGCCTTTAAACCATCAATTAAGATTGTAAATTTCAAGGTTAAAAAACCTTCGCTTTCAAATATATCAAAGGCCCTTAAAAAGACAAAGAAAAACCTGTTAAACAAAAAGAAGATTCACAATATGTTTACAGATATTTTCTCAGGAAAAAAACCCAAGAAAATCATTAAGCCTTCATCAATAGATGTTAAGCTTGACGTAAGTTTTGATATTGAATTAAAGAATAATACAAAGGCGAAATTGCTTTTCAAAAATTTAAATTATGACTTCATGGTTAATTCAAACAAATTGGTTAAAGGCAGTACAAAGGATTTTAAAACTTCAGGGAACAAATCAATTTTAAGGGTTAACAATTCTTTCAGTTCAAAAGCCCTTGGCAAGGCTATACTTAAAGCCTTTAGCAGCAAAAAAGGGAGTTTCAAATTGCAGGGACACGCAATGGTTAAATTCCCGGACATAATAAAAAAGGAACCTTTAAAATTAAAATTTGATGAAATAGGAAAATTACTGATAAAATGAAAATAATTCCGGTGATTATGGCGGGCGGAGCGGGCACACGTCTCTGGCCGCTCAGTAGAAACGACATGCCCAAGCAGTTCCACAACTTCTCAGGAAAGGGAACCCTGCTTGAGGAGACTATTAAAAGGGTTGTTCCGTTAAAACCTGAAGAGATTGTAATTGTAACATCAATTAACTATAGCGAACAATCTCAATCTGAGATTGATAGATCCGGACTTGAGGGGACTGTCCTGTCGGAACCCTTCCCCAGAAATACTGCAGCTGCCGTTTTGTATTCGTCCATATATCTTGAAAAGATCTATAAAGATTCTGTCATGATTATTTTACCTGCTGACCACTATATCAGGGATAATGATAAATTTGTTAGCATATTAAGAAGTGCAGCTGAAGAAGCGGAAAAGGATAACCTTGTTACCATTGGAATTGAACCTGCATATCCCGAAACAGGTTATGGTTATATTAAGGCAAAAGATAAAATTTCAGATGCTGCATATGAAGTTGATAAATTCGTAGAAAAACCGGATATTAAAACAGCAGAGGGCTATTTAAAGTCGGGAAATTACTTCTGGAACAGCGGTATATTCATCTGGAAGGTTTCCGCAATTTTAGATACCTTTGAAAAAATGATGCCCAAACATATGAAAGCCTTTGAGCCACTTAGAAATCTAGAACCTGAAGAGATTGCTTCCAATGACAGTAAATCTATTAAAATTAAAGAGACCATATTCAATACAATAGATTCAATATCCATTGATTATGGCATAATGGAAAAAGCAGAGAGTAAGGTTGTAATACCTGGAAGCTTTGGATGGAGTGACCTTGGAAGCTGGAAATCCATTGATGATATATTGCCCCCCGTTAAGGATAACAACAGGTCACCGGACTTGAGAAATGCTGTTTTTGTTAATTCCCATAACTGCTCCGCATTCTCCGAAGGCCACCGCATATCAATTGTTGGCCTTAACAACGTAACTGTTGTCCAGGCCGGCAAAGATATACTGGTTATAAATAAGGACTCCTCTCAGGACGTAAGAAAGGTTGTTGATATAATAAAAAAGGAGCAATAGAAAGACAGTCTACTCCCATTCAATTGTGCTTGGCGGTTTCGATGAAATATCAAGGACAACGCGGTTAATACCCTTCACCTCATTTATAATTCTATTTGATACCCTTCTAAGGAAACCCTCGGGTAGATAAGCCCAGTCCGCGGTCATAGCATCGACAGAAGTAACGGCGCGTATAGCAATAACATCCTCATAGGTCCTTTTATCCCCCATAACACCGACAGACTTAACAGGAAGATATACCGCAAATATCTGCCAGAGGTCATTATAGAGGCCTGCCTTTTTGACCTCCTCAATGAGAATATCATCAGCTTCCTGGAGGATCTTAATCCTCTTTGATGTAACCTCACCGACAATTCTTACGGCAAGGCCTGGCCCCGGAAAGGGCTGCCTGTAAACCAGTTCATCTGCCATTCCCAGTTCCTTTCCCAGGATCCGCACTTCATCCTTAAAAAGTTCCTTGAGCGGTTCAATTACCCTGCCCGAATTTATAAGCTTCAGAACTTCAGGCACCCTGTTGTGATGGCTCTTAATTGTATCGGAAGGGCCTTTTGTTGAAACAGATTCAATTACATCGGGATAAAGAGTTCCCTGTGCAAGAAAATCAAACCTGCCGATTTTTTTGGCTTCCTTCATGAAAACCTTGATAAACTCCTTCCCAATGATCCTCCGCTTCTTTTCCGGACTAAGAACACCCTTAAGTTTATCTAAAAACTGCTTTGAAGCATTTGCATATATGAGGTTTAATTTCATGTGTTTTGAAAATCTATCTATTACACTTGTATGCTCATCCTTACGTAAAACCCCGTTATTTACGAAAACACAATATAACCTGTCCCCAATTGCTTTCTGAAGTAAAACAGCTACCACAGAAGAATCAACACCCCCTGAAAGCCCTAAAAGCACAGTCCCTTCTCCAACTGTTTCCTGGATCGATTTAACCGATGTTTCAATGAATGATTTCATCGACCATCGGGGCTTTAACTTGCATATATTAAAAAGAAAATTATGGAGCATCTTTGTTCCGTTGGCAGTATGATATACTTCAGGGTGAAACTGGACCCCATATATATTCTTTTTTCTATTTTCTATTGCGGCAATTTCAGCGTTTTCAGAAGCAGCGGTTATCTTAAAGCCCTGGGGTACAGAAATTACTTTATCACCGTGGCTCATCCAAACCTGCTCCCGCTTTTTTAATCCCTTAAGAAATGCCGATTCTCCCTTGATGTTTATAGTAGCCCGTCCATACTCCTTTGTTTCTGAGCCCTCAATCTTTCCCTTGAAGGCATTTACAACAACATACAGGCCATAGCATATTCCAAGAACAGGCACGCCAAGCTCAAAGATATCACTGTTTATTTTTGGTGCTTCCTTGTCATAGATTGAGGATGGGCCTCCGGAAAGAATTATTGCAGAAGGCTTTTCTTTTTTTATATCTTTAATTGAAGTATGATAGGGTATAATCTCAGCATAAACCTTAAGTTCTCTTATCCTCCTGGCAATCAGCTGTGTATACTGGGAACCAAAGTCTAAAACAACTACCCTGTCCTCGGGAATATCAATACCATGTTCTATCATTACTTACCCTGAATACCATCAATATATTTTTTGTAGCCCAGGTTTCCCAGTTTTACATTTTTTTCTGATATTTTCTCACCCATTTTTTTTCTGTATTCATCTAACTTTTTAATATATCTCTCATCAGTCAGTGTTAGAATGTTAATAGCAAATAATGCTGCATTTGCACCCCCTGCTTTTCCGGCAGGCATAGTTGCCACAGGTATTCCCGAAGGCATCTGAAGTATTGAGAGTATTGAATCAATACCGCCTGAAATATTCGACTCAATGGGGACGCCAATTACCGGCAGTGTTGTATAAGCCGAAACAACACCGGGAAGATGGGCAGCTCCACCAGCAACTGCAATGATTACTTTTATTCCCCTTTCCCTGGCAGATTTTGTCCATTCTTTTGTCTGTTCAGGTGTCCTGTGTGCCGATGAAATTATTATCTCAAAAGCCACACCAAATTCATCAAGAACTTTAAAACAATCATTTACCTTTGGTAAATCAGAGTCACTGCCAAGAATTATACCTACGGATGCCATGTTAATCTCCTATAAATAATAATTTGATAATCAAATCATAAGAAATTTATATTTTCATTTGTCAATTAAGAATTATTTACTTTTTAAAAAATGAATCTATTTGCCTGAATACCCTGAAATTACTTTTAGGTCTATATTTCTACAACCGGTTTTTTCCCAATATTTTATCAATAAAAGTGAACTAAAATAAATTATCATGTTGACTAATACCGGTGTTCACATATTTTCTTAATATGAAACTTATAGTTGACAACATAGTCCTTAAACCGGATGAAGAGCTAAATGAAATAAAAATAATTGTAAAAAAGAAATATAATATTGAGATAAGTAAATTTCAAATCCTCCGCAAATCCCTGGATTCAAGAAAAAAAAATAACATTGTTTTCAAATATCGAGTCATTATTGATATTCTTGATGAGAAACTGGCCAATGAATTATTGCAGGATAAAAATATCTCATTATACCAAAAGAAAAATTTTCCAAAACCCGTAAAAAACCTGAAAGGATTAAAGGCGATAGTTATCGGTACGGGCCCTGCTGGACTGTTCTGTACCCTGAGGTTAATTGAAGCCGGTGCAGTTGTCAGCATATTCGAAAGGGGAAAGTCAATCAAAGACAGAATGGCCGATATTAAAATCCTGGAAAACGACGGCCTCCTTAACGAGGAGAGCAATGTCCTCTTTGGTGAAGGCGGGGCAGGTACTTATTCAGACGGAAAATTAACTACAAGAATTAACCGCCCCGAAGTAGACTGGTTTTACAAAACACTGGTCCAATGCGGGGCCCATAAGTCCATACTTTATGAATCAAAACCCCATCTTGGCACAGATAAGCTAAGGAAAATTATTAAAGAAATAAGGACAAGAATTGAGGAATCAGGTTCAAAAATTCATTTTAATGAAAAATTAACTGATTTAATTATCAAAAATAATGAGGCCATTGGCATTATCACTTCATTGGGAAATGAATACCTATGTGAAAAAATAATGATGGCCACAGGTCATTCGGCAAGGGATATATACGAGCTTCTATCCAATAAAAACGTAGCCCTTGAAAAAAAGGGTTTTGCCATAGGTGTCAGGGTGGAGCATCCGAGAGATTTTATCGATTCAATTCAGTATGGCAATTCCAAATATAAAAAAATTCTTCCTGCAGCCGATTATAACCTGGCATTTAACAATAAAAAAAGCGGCAGGGGAATCTATACATTCTGCATGTGCCCCGGCGGCAGCATTATAAATTCATCCTCCCAAAAAAACATGCTCTGCACAAACGGTATGAGCCTGTCTTCAAGAAATTCCGAACACTCCAACTCGGCAATTGTTGTAACAGTTAATGAAAATGATGTGGGCGATAAAATATTATCCGGTATCGATTTTCAGCAAAAAATTGAAGAGGCTGCCTTTATAACAGGAGGAAGCGGTTTTAAAGCACCTGCGCAAAAAATTGAATCATTCATGAATAATAAATTGGATAACCATTCAATGAGTACATCCTACAAGCTCGGAACTGTGCCTGCCATGTTAAGAGATTACCTGCCGCCATGGATTGAAGAAGAAATAAAAAATGCCATAAATATTTTTAATAACAAAATGCGTGGATTTAGAAAGGGGGTCTTAATTGGTGCAGAAACAAGAACATCTTCTCCCGTACGAATAAAAAGGAGAGATGACTATCAGTCGGTTAATACAAAGGGGCTTTATCCAATCGGTGAAGGGGCAGGTTATTCCGGAGGAATTGTGAGCTCTGCCGTGGACGGGATCAGGGCTGCAGATTATATAATTTCAGAAAGTTAAAAATCAAACCTTAAACAAGCAGAACTTTATCATCCTTATAGTCTACCACCTCACCAATTACTGATGATGACTCTCCGGTAATTTTTAGTATTTTATCAGCATCGTCTTTACTGGCAATGACCATCATGCCGATTCCCATATTAAAAGTTGTAAACATCTCGGTATCAGTGACATTACCCTCTTTTTGGATTATATTAAAAATTACGGGGACGTCAAAAGAGGACCTGTTGATTTTAACTGCAAGGTTATCGGGCAGAATCCTTGGTATATTTTCGTAAAAGCCCCCCCCGGTAATATGGATTAGGCCTTTAAGTGTAATACCGGAGTCGATGCATTTTAGCAGACTTTCAACATATATATTAGTAGGGGCGAGCAAAACCTTTCCAAGTATATCGGGCAGGTCATTGAGCTTAGTATCATAACTGTATTTTTTAATTTCAAAAAACAGCTTCCTCACCAGAGAAAAGCCGTTGGAATGGATCCCCGATGACTGAAGGCCTATGACTATATCCCCCGTTTTAATTTCCTTACCGTTGATTATCTTTTCCCTGTCCACAACACCAACGGAAAAACCGGCAATATCGTAATCATCATCTGACATTACATTGGGATGCTCAGCCGTTTCACCGCCTATGAGGCTGCACCGGGACATCTTACATCCCTCAGCAATTCCCTTTACAACATTAACAAGAACATCCTCTTTAAGTTTACCGCAGGCAATATAATCGAGAAAAAAAAGGGGCCTTGCCCCGGAAACAATGATATCGTTAACACACATGGCAACAGCATCAATTCCGATTGTATCGTGGATATTCATGGCCTGGGCAATTTTTATTTTAGTGCCCACTCCATCGGTCCCTGAAACCAGGACAGGGTCTTTGCATTCGGGGAAGGCCCCGGAGAAAAGAGCTCCAAAACCACCGATATCTGTAATTACCTTATCAGAGAATGTCGATTTTACAATTGGGGAAATGGCCTTTACGAATTTATTGCCCCCCTCAACATCAACACCCGAGTCCTTATATGAAATTCCCATATGTGCTCCTTCAATTATTATGGCTTATGCTTCACAAAATCAGGCACCATTGAAAATGTAAATGAAATTTTTTGTTTTTATCTAATTTGCAGGCATTTCTGTCAAGTTTGAAATTTATCAGATTTATATTGATGATAGATTATTAATAAAAAAAGGTACTTCAAAAATATCTATTTTGAAATACCCTGATTCATTTTATTATTATTTTATACTCTAATTAAAGGTAGCAGAAAAGGCAATACTAAAATTCAACATATCTATGTCATACTTTCTCATGTCAGGTTCTTCTGCTTTTGTTCTGCCGTAATAAGCAATAAAAGCAATACCCAGTCCCCAGTTTTCCGACACCCACCATTCCTTGCCAATTACACCGGTAATGCCGAAGCCCCAGTCAGTATATCCCGAACCGTATTCCCCTTCAGCTTTTGACCTCATTGCTGAACCATTAATTGAGATATACATATTGCCGGGCATAATGTAATAACTAATACCTGCGCCGTAATTATAGACTGTTAATTCTGCATCAGTTGCTGTGGCAGTCTCCGAACCCCATTTAACTTCAGGTTCCATTAAAACACTGCCTCCTAAATTAAGATGTAGTATGAAATTATTAACCAATGCGCCTCCAAGCTGAAAATAGAAATCATATGATGCCCCATATATTTCCAAATCGCTTCCCATCACATCCTTCTCAGTCATGTGACCATAACCTATGCCGGTTTGAAACCTGAGAAAAAAGCCATCATGTGTTTCTGCTTGAGCAAATGATGGTTTTGCAGCAATAATCATTATTGCTGCGATAATCAGTATTGCTGATAAATTCTTAACTTTCTTCATAAATTTCTCCTTCAAATATTAAAATTTTTAATTTATTATTTTTTAGAATACACAACAATATCTCATATTCCAGAGAATTTAGGACATATCTGTTTCACTAATTTAGTGGCATTTAATAATAAAAAATGACAAAAATTTCTTATATGTTAGCATTTATATTCTTATACATTCTGTTTTTGTATGTCAATATAAAACTCATGGAATTACATCAAAATTGAATATATTCCCAATGTTAAACAAAACATTTTCTGTAACCTAACCATATTTTTATTTTCTTTAGATGTATATTTACTTGACATTGGCATTACATATTATTTATTTAAGTTTAGTTTGAATAAATTTAAATTTTAAAAAGAGCCCTATGAAACCTAAAAACATTATTTCAACTTTTCTGATAATTTTAACTTTCTTATTAATAATCTCCTGTAGTCAGGATGCTGTTTCGATAAAATTTAAAGTAATATCAACAGGGAACGGCTTTACAGGATACTATATAGTTGATGATGACGATATATTTACTTATAGAAATGAAGTTAATGATACAGATTTTGAAGTTTACTATATTGATAGAGAAGTTGAACTGGATAAACAAATTCAAATAACCGCATCAGCAGATAATGATAATGATAAAAATGTCACGTCATTAAAAATTTATATTTATAAAAATAATGAAAAGGTTGCTGAAGCAATCGGAACAGGAAGTCCAATCACTTTTGTTGATCTCGATTATACACTTGAAACAACCCAGACAGAATAATTTCACTGAAAGTATAATTTAATCATAAAAATTATCAAATATTTCTACCATCAATCCCGCAAATTTATTAAATTTCCAGCCTGCATATCCAATATTTTAATTGCATTTTAATTACTTCTGAATTATAATATTGTATAATTTTATTGGGGCATCTCAAAAACTAATATTCCTTTACTCAGCCCCCTAAATCCCCCAAGGGGGGACTTAGTATTTATTTTGCCTTATATTTATAGCCCCCCTCTGGCGCCCTGAGCAAAACGAAGAAGTGCCCTTGGGGTAGGGGTTGGGGGGCTTATAAAATGAAATATCCTTATATCTAATATAAGTAATTACTTTTTGAATATACTGTTGGAGATGAAAAATAGCCATGACAAATTCATCAGACTACAAAAAATTTGACAACCCATCAATTACAAGTTTTATATTCCATCCGCGAAGTGGACACAGGAGTATTGAGAACGGCAAAACCATCTTTGATATCAATATTCCCATTGATACGAATATTCAAATCGGTGCAAGATATTTCAAGGCAGAAAACAACTCGCCCACAGTCCTTTTTTTTCATGGCAATGGTGAGATTGTTGACGACTACAATGACCTTGGCCAAATCTACACACAAATGGGAATTAACTTTCTGCCCGTAGACTACCGCGGTTATGGAAATTCAACAGGTACCCCGACAGTTTCAACAATGATGAGCGATTCACACTCAGTTTTCAAATTTATAAAAAACTGGCTCAATGAAAACAACATGACCGGCCCCCTTATTGTTATGGGCAGGTCCCTGGGCAGTGCCCCGGCTCTTGAACTGGCATATAACTATTTTGATGAAATAGATGCTCTCATTATTGAAAGCGGCTTTGCATACATAGTGCCCCTTTTAAAACTCCTGGGAATAAATACTGATGCCATGGGAATAAATGATGACGATGGAATTGGGAATAAGGATAAAATAAAAGTGTTTACTAAGCCGGCGCTTATAATACATGCAGAATTTGATCATATAATCCCCTTTAAAGACGGCAAAGCCCTTTATGATACCTGCCCCTCAAAGGATAAGCAATTCTTAAAAATACCAGATGCCAATCACAATACAATATTTGCATACGGAATAAATGAATACATGGCAGCAATAAAAAACCTTGCCCAAAAAT
Organism: Spirochaetota bacterium; assembly: GCA_042569985.1. Taxonomy (GTDB): domain Bacteria; phylum Spirochaetota; class UBA4802; order UBA4802; family UBA5550; genus JBHPHB01. The sequence continues at coordinate 10,350 of JBHPHB010000059.1, forward strand.
TTAATACCTGATAATCATAAAATGAAAGCAAACCATTTTAAAAAGATCAATAACTATCTCTATGAAATCCCCAGAGATTTTAAGCCCGGGATGAGAGTGCCAGCAAGGATCTATGCCACGGAAAAAATATTAATGGACCTTGATGACAACGTCATAGACCAGCTGACCAATGTCACCATGCTGCCTGGAATAATCAAACATTCAATTTGCATGCCCGATGCACATTCGGGATACGGTTTCCCCATTGGCGGTGTTGCAGCTATTGATCCCCATGACGGAGTAATATCACCGGGAGGCATTGGCTTTGATATCAACTGCGGGGTGAGGCTCCTGGTAACTTCACTTACCTATGATGATGTAAAGCCGAAATTAAAAGAACTTGTAGACAGTTTATACAACAGGGTACCCTCAGGTGTTGGTTCCACGGGCATGCTAAAATTATCCCTTAATCAGCTTGACGGACCAATGCAAAATGGGGCCCGCTGGGCTGTTAAAAACGGATATGGCGAAACTGATGATTTAGACAATATTGAAGAAGGGGGCTGTATTTCACAATCAAATCCCCATTCAATTTCAAAACATGCACGTGAACGTGGTAAAAACCAGATTGGCACACTGGGCTCCGGCAACCACTACCTGGAAATCCAGGTTGCCAGGGAAGAAAACATTTATGATATGGAAACCGCAAAACAATTCGGCATAACTAAAAAAAATCAAATCCTCATAATGATCCATACAGGCAGCAGGGGATTCGGGCACCAGGTGGCAACAGACTACTTAAAAAAATTTCAGAATGTTATGCAGAATAAATATAAGCTTTCCATGCCGGACAGGGAACTTGCATGTGCGCCCTTTCACTCAAAGGAAGGTCAGGATTATTTTAATGCAATGAACTGTGCCATCAATTTTGCCTTTGCAAACAGACAACTCATTACACACAGGGTGAGGGAAGTTTTCAGTGATATATTTTCACAACAGTATAACAATTTAAATATAAAGCTCATCTATGATGTATGCCATAATACTGCAAAGCTTGAAAAACACAATATTGACGGTAAGGAAACTGAAATTTTAATCCACAGAAAGGGGGCTACCAGGGCATTTCCCAAGGGAATGCAAGGCATTCCCGTAAAATACAAAAATACGGGCCAACCCGTAATAATCGGCGGAAACATGGAAGTGGGTTCATATATCCTGGCAGGTATTGAAAACTCTAAAGATGCATTTTTCACAACTGCCCATGGAAGCGGCAGGTCAATATCAAGAAAGAAAGCAAGAAAAAGATTTGACGGAAAAGAACTTTTAAAGAAAATGCTTGAAAAGGGTATTTATGTTAAGACATCTTCTCTGGGCGGGCTTGCAGAAGAGGCAGGGGGAGCTTACAAGAATATTGATGAAGTTGTCAGGGCTACGGACCTTGCAGGTTTAAGCAAACCCGTTGCAAAATTAATTCCAATAGGTAACATTAAGGGATAAAAGTTTCCATAAACAAAAACCCTTTATAAAAAATCAGGATTGTCTTTGCTGCAATGCTGAATAATTATTAATCTGGAGTTGCGTATGGCAGAAGTAATTTATGAAATCCAAAAAAACAATAATGAGATTATAAGAATTGATGTATCTGAATTTAAGGGAAGAGAACTAATAAATGTAAGAATATGGTACCAGGCACAGGATTTTAACAGCGGTGAAATGATCTATAAACCAACACAGAAAGGAATCACCCTTGATATATCAAAATTCGATGACCTGAAAACAGGTGTGGAAAAGCTGGAAAACTACCTTAAAGACCGCCAATCGGGGCAAACACCTGAGCAGCCCAGTGTTGCCGGGGCCGCAAAAGAAGAAGATGAAACCGAAAAAGAAAACAAAACAGAAAAAAACAAAGAGACCGATGAAAAACAGGAATAAATCATGATGTACTATATTAAGTCATACGGAAACTTATTTTTATTTCTAATAATTCTAACAGCAAATTGCGTTAGCACCGGTAGTGCTGAATATATCCGCGAAAAAATCAATTCGGATACTGCTGAGTTTCTGCAGGTAGATAAAGGCGCCAAAGAAATTTTCAGGGTTTTACTCACATCGGAAAAGTATATTGTTGCCCAGATGAAATATCAAAAGTCAATTAAAAGAGCTGATGACCCCGGTGGCGATAAGTACATATCAAGTGAAATTTTAAAGATGAATAAAATTGATGAAGCCAGGGAAGGTATTATTACAATCTGGTTATATCCCGACTCAGGTAAGATAATGAAAATGAGGCCTCAAAAGCCCACTTACATTGTTGAAGTAGACAGATTAATTACCGAGGATATTCAGAGATGGAATTTTATCTTTCCCAAAAAATATGTTGCAACTACAAAATTTAATATCCGCTACAGAGTTGTTCTTCAGAAAAAGCTTTCCGATGAGGAAATTATAAAAGAAGTTCGCCAGAAAATGAGAGATGGGCACTAGATAATATTGCATAAATTTTCCCTTTAAGTACAAAAGCAGCACTTTACCATGTTGCTTTTCATTTCATAAAGTTGTTGTTATAGAAGAAGTTATCTTTTTTATTATATCGTAACTATAATGAAGTCGTATTTAAAATCAGTCTTACAGAATTTTCATCAATAGACATCTTTTTAGAAATTTCTTCTGCTGAAAAGCCCTTATCTGAAAGTCCCCTAACAGTTTTTACCGTTGATTCTTTGAGGTCCCTGTTTATTGGGATATCACCACGAACCTGTTTAATTATGGGATTATTTTCATCAACAACCTGGATGAAATCTGAAAACTCCCTCATTTTTCGGTCAGTTGTAATTAGCATTTCCTGGAGCCTCACATCGGAATCATCAATCTCCTTCCTCAGCGTTTCCACTTTCTGGAACATTGCATGTATCTGATCAATCCGTTTCTCCATGTACTCAGAAATACCATCAATTTCATTAAATTTATCCTTAAGTTCCTGAATTTCAGAATCTCTGGATTTAAGGATGAGAGTATTTTCCTCAATATCCTTTATGTGGTCATTGATCTTATCAACACGCTTTTCTGAACGATTAACAACCTTCTGGAATGAATTTATTTTTCCATCTATCGTTTTTATAATCAAATCTGATTTACCGAGGGAATCAAGATTTTTTGAAATTATATCCTCATATTCCATTAATTCCGCAATCTTTATTTCAAGACCAGAGTAACTGTCAGAAAGAACATCCAACCTTGAACTTACATTATCAACTTTAATTACATCCTGCTGAACTGATTCAGTTTTATTAATTAGTAAATCATGCAGTTGAAGAAGGCTTTTAATCTCATCTTCAATATCAATTAGTTTTCCTTTTTTCGCCTGGTAGGTTCTAATCTCCTTGTCAATTTCCTTTCTCATCTCTTTTATCATATCAAAGCTCTCAAGTACATTTTCAAGTTTCTTTGTTTCCTCTTTTGATTCACTTAATATTTTATTATAGTGTTCAAGGGAGTTCTCAACCTTATTCATCATGTCATCAGTTCTTTCAAATATCCTGTTCTGTTCTTCATAACTCATTACTTCATCTTTTATTAAACTGAGCCGGCTTTCAATATTGAAGAATTCATTCATGGCCGTATCCATATGTTTCTTAGCTGACTCTTCGAGTTTACCTTCCCTTGCGTTGAATTTTTCAACCATCTTGACAAACTTCTGCTCAATTGAATGGTATTGAGAATCGAGGTTATTCATTTTGTCTTCAGCAGTGTTAATCATCCTATCTTCAATCTTATTATACTCCTCCACAAAATCATCAATCCTGTCTTTAACCTCTTCTGCTTCCTTTCTGGTTGCCTGTATTATTTCATCCTTTTTTGATACTGCATGAATATTTAAATTATCAAGCTCCTTTCTTACCTTATCAACTTCCATCTCGAAACTCTTGATAAGCTTTTCTTTTGATCCATCAATGTTTGATTCAACATTATTCAGCTTTTCATTAATTCTTTCAACTTCAACATTAAGCTTATCATTTACTGAATTACCAAATTGTTTTAACTCATTTCTCATCTCAGTTGTTTTACCCTTTATATCGAGCATGGCATTATTGACTTCTGACCTTACATCTTCAAGAATGGAATCCCTGATCTCATTTAATTCAGATTTTTTTTCACCAAATTCATTAACAGATTGGCTAATATCATCTTTCAATTCTTCCGTTTTTTCTTTTATGTCCAAAAATACGCTATTTTCCAGGTTTGAAAGATTGATCTTTAAGCTATCCATTCTACTCGTCAGATTATCAACACCTTCAATAGTTTTAGCAACTGATTCTACCTTAACCTTAAACTCATCCAGAATATTATCTCCCGAAATAGCCATGTTTTCATTCATCCGTTCCAGTGACTGTGAAAAGTTATCCGATAGTTTTAAAATTCTATCCTCGGTTTTTTGATTCAGTTCATTTTCCCTGTTAAGAAATGTTTCTTCCATCGAATTAATCTGGTCATAAAACTTCTCATTGAATTCCTGTGACTTTTCCTCAATGTTGTTATGAAAATTCTGGATAAGTTTTGTCCTTTCGTTCTTAAAATTTTCAACATTGAGTTCCATTTTCGATATCTTTTTCGCCATGCCCTGAAAGTTTTCTCTGGCTGAAGCTATAAAATCAATCTGCACATTTACATCCCTGGCTGCATTTGATATTACCCTTATATCCTCTTCAACCTTAAGGAGATTCCCCTTTTCAACATCAAGGCTTTTAAATCGTTCATCAATTTCTAAAATTGAATTATTGAGCTGGCCAATTAGGGAGTTTGATTTCTTTATGAGGATATCCATTTCAATTGTTGCGTCATTTATCTTTCTTTTCTCAGTTTCAGTGAGTTTTTTAAAATCATTGAATATTTTAGACGAATATCGTCTCAGCTTTGCAATCTTTGGATTTGATTTATCAACCAATCGAAATAATAATAGAATCATTAAGCATGAAACTAATGTGATTATGTTTAATATCATGATATGTACCCCATAATTGTTTGATTAGTCAAATGGCCATAGATATCAGGCTCATCCAGGGATTGTATTTCTCTTCTATCTGAAAAACAGAATAATTACTTTTTCCTTTTCAGCATCTAATAAAGCTAACCAATCCAAAACAGACCAAAGCCGCA
>JBHPHB010000060.1:0-15259 GCA_042569985.1 Spirochaetota bacterium
TCGGTCAACCCCGCATTTATAATTAAACATCCCGTGGATATTTCGCCCCTTGCAAGGAGAAACGATTCTGATGAAAGGGTTGTGGACAGGTTCCAGCTTGTAGTTAACGGTTCGGAGATTGTAAATGCATATTCCGAGCTCATCGATCCCATAGACCAGGCAGAGCGTTTTGAGGAACAGGCAAAGGCACGCGAGGCAGGCGATATGGAAGCCATGGAGGTTGACCATGACTTTTTACTTTGCATGGAATATGGAATGCCTCCCATGTCGGGCTGGGGTATGGGAATCGACAGGTTCGTTGCACTCCTCACCGGTGTGACAAGCCTTAGAGAAATAATACTTTTTCCGCTTATGAAAAGGGAAGGGTAATTGGGGTTGACCGAGGTTCCAGTCTCAAACCTTTTGATAAAAGGAAGATGACCTTACGGCCGGGCCGGCAGCTCAAATATGGAATTATTATTCCTGACATGTACAATATGGGGTTTTTGAAATATTTAATCAGTATTTCAATAGTCTATCCAGTCTGTTTTTTGCATTTTTAAACCTGGGGTTTAAACTTAAAGCTTTTTTATATGAATCTATTGCGCCGTTTAAAAAGCCCTGTTTTAATAATACCTCGCCAATATAGTAATGTAATACTGGTGAGTTGGGATTGAGCTTAAGTGCTTCTTTAAACTGAAGGATGGCTTTTTTTGATTCGCCGGTTTTTATGTAAAGTTCACCGAGATTTTGCCGTGCCATCGGGCTAAAAGGATAAAAGAGAACCGCATTTTTACCCGCATCAATTGCCATATCCAATTGGCCCTGCTGTTTGTGGGCCCATGATTTTATCAACCATATCGGGCCATGGAGTGGATCGGTCTTCATGTGTTTCTGTAATTTGTTATTGGCAATTAACCCGTATTTATTTCCGCGAATCTTTCCAAACATGAAAAGTTTCTCAATTTCTTTTAGAATTAATTCCTGCTGATGGAGAAGCGCCGGGTGATAAGGCATGTTCTTTAATCCTTTGTAATTAATATCGAGCCTTTCAAAAGGATTATGTTTATACTTTGCTTTTATTAAATGTAATAGGGAATTATAGCTCTGCCAAAATGCCTTTAGCCAATTTGACTTATTCTTTTGAGACATGCCGGACCAGTTAAGATGGGAAACCAGTGAACCCCTGCGGACCTTTATCAGAAAATCAATAAAGAATTTTGTATTTTGGAGATTCTCCTTTTTCTCAAAGTTAAACTCAATAAAAGGAGAATAATCACTATTGATGATATTTCCTTTTAGATAATTTTTTAAGTCGTTTTTATCGCCAATATAACCGGATAATATGTCTATGCTGCTGCGATAGAATAAATAGGAAGTACTTTTTTTTACAGTTCCATTCTTAAGTTCCTTATCAATATACATTGGGGAGAAAAATTGTTTTTTCAGAGATCCTACCAGGTAAAAGTTTGGAATCGGCCTTGTTGTGGGAAACCAAATAGTTGCATGGGGGAAAACTTCCATAAAGGTTCCTAATGTGCTGTGGAAAACAGATTTTGACGTATTAAGATGAAATTTTGTAATAAACAAACCGTTTTCATTTAAACGATCCAGGGCATTTTTAAAGTGTTCTTTTGTGAATAGAGGAGCGCTTCCTGATTCGTATGGCAAATTCGCGCCATTTATTATAATATCATATTTTTTATTCGTCAAATGAAGATAATTTTTTGCATCCATGTAGATCATGTTAACTTTTTGATTTAACTTATTTCCAAGATTGATATGCTTAAAATATTTTATGGCCATGGTAACCAGTTCCGGTGCTATCTCAACACAATCAATTCTCTTAAGATTGTGTTTTGAGAGACAGGCAGTAGTTTCACCTGTTCCAAATCCAATGGAGAGTACGTTTTTTGACTGTTCGTTTAAAAATATACCTAAGTGGCCCAGTGTTTTCTGTGCGCTTCTATGTATCCAGTCACTGCCAATTATCTGGTTGGAAGTTCCAAGCAAAAAATATCTTTTACCCTCGGTGAAAAGCTCTCTAACCGAAGAAGTTGTTGTCACACTTTCTTTTATCTCAATTGTATCTGAAAAAGAGTTTTTGATGAGTGAACGGTTCATAAGGTCAGAAGGCAATAAGATCCCGGTGATTAAAAATAGAGCAGCCATTGATATAGAAGCAATTCGACGGAAAAGTATATTTTTTTTATCAAATACAAAAAAGATTAATGTACCTGTACAAATACCTCCAAATCCAAGCATCGTAATGGATAATTGCGAACCGAAAAGAGGAATAAGCAAAAAGCCTGTTGCTATTCCACCGAGTACAGCTCCAATTGTGTTTGTGCCATAAATTGTGCCTGTAGTTAGACCGGTTTTATGCCTGTAATTATTCCATGCCTGTATTGCAAGTGGAAAACCGATGCCCATTACAATTGAAGGTAAAAGAAATAATGAAAGGCTGTGTAAAATAGGAATAATTACTATTCTAAATACCGGAATCATCCAGAAACCTTTAAAGACCATTTTCGCTTCAGATGGCATGAATTTGTACCAGGCGGTGATCCAGGGGATAAAGAGAATTCCCAACAGGCCGAGGAGGGTTAAACTGGCCCCAAACCATATAGATGGATTAGTTAGATGTTTAGATAAGCGGCTCCCAATCCATGCTCCAAAAACATTGCCCAGTAAATAGACTGTGAGGACTGCAGAAAATACATATGTAAAAGAATTAAGCTGGTATGAAATACTCCGCATCCAGATAAGCTCATATCCTATGCTAATAAATCCGCTGGTAAAAACAGCAATTAATAGTAAATATTTTTTTATATTTACATCTTTTGTAGTTGCCAGTTCTGTGTGCTTCAAGTCAGGTTTTGCTTTTGGTGTCTCATCAACTTTATCATGGGATAAAGACAATATCCATCCGGAAATTGCTACCAAAAGGTTGACTCCCGCAGCTATATATAATGTTCCCATAACACCAGCTAATCTTATTAATACAAAACCCGCAAGAAAACATCCAAGTGTAGCGCCAAATGTGTTCAATGCATAAAGTTTGCCCACCATATTTCCTGCTTTCTCTTCAAGAGTTGTAACAAACCGGCTTAAGAGGGGCAGGGTACTTCCCATTAGCATGGCCGGTATAAGTAAAATTACAGCTGAGATAAGCACCTGTAAAACAAGCAGGCTATTTGGATTTGGTTGATAAGATACATAAAACCACTTGTAAAGCTTATCCATAAGTTTCAGTGCAAATGGAAGAGATAGGGCTGATATTGTTATAAGAATTTCCAGTATTGCATATAGACGGAGCCGTCTTTTTATCCTGTCGGCATATCTTCCCATGATTAAAGAGCCCAATGCCAATCCGCCCATGAACATTGAAACAACAATTGTAGAGGCATATACTGTATTGCCAAGGGTTAACTTTATTAACCTTACCCAAACGACTTCATCAATGAGAGAACATAACCCTGAAGCAAAATATATTAGCATTATCCAGTTTATACCGGTTTTTCCGTTTTCCTTATTTACTTTTGTTTGCCCATTCATTTTTTCAATCCTTTGTTAACCGCTTTAATGGAAATTAACTGTTTTTAGAGGATGTTAATTTTGTTTTAAATATGGATTTCCCTGAGATTATAATGTTGTCAAGGAAATTAAAGAAATACAAAATTGATGTTGCAAGTTAATTTTTTAAATGGTTACTTTTTTATGCAATACATAATTACCAAATTTATATTTGACAAATTTCCATTAATTGATATAATCTTATAGAATTTAAGCTATTTGCTTTGAGGTTATGATATAATTAATTTATAGAACCTGGATGGTTATTTGTTAAATGCCGGTAAGAAAAAAAAATAAGGGCTCTACAAAGAAATCGGGCAAGGGTAAAGCTGTCCGGGCTGCAGCTAAGCAGAAAAGTGTACCGAAAAAGTCTGCAAAAAAGTCGGTAAAACCCGCTTTAAAGAAAAAGACCGCTAACAACCGCACAAAGAAAAAAACAGTAAAACCCGTCAAAAATGAATATAAAAACATGACCCGGGATGACCTTATAAAGGATTTGAAGAAATTAAAGAAAAGAATTGATAAACTTGAAAAGGTTGAAATTACCGGGGCAATTGAGGAGACACTGAAGAAAAGCGAGGAAAGATATAAATACCTGGCCGAGAATATGGCCGATATTGTCTGGACCCTCAATCGTGATTTTGAAACAACCTATGTGAGCCCATCCATCGAAAAAGTTCTCGGATTTACACCGGAAGAACGGAAAACTCAAAAACTGTTAGAAATGGTAACACCTGAGACTCAACAGCGTCTTGTAGCCAGGTTTCTGGAGGAACTTCAGCTTGATTCGAAGAAAGGTATAGATCCTGAAAGAAATATTAAAATTGAAGCGGAATACTATCACGCAGATGGGCACACAGTTTGGATGGAAAACAATGTGAAGCCGTTGAGGAATGAGACTGGCGAAATTATTGGAATGTATGGCACCTCGCGTGATATAACCGAACGCAGACAGGCTGCAGAGGCATTGAGGGAGAGCGAGGAAAAATTCAGGATTATATCCGAACAGTCTTTGCTGGGAATTATAATTATCCAGGATAACATGATAAAATATTATAATGATGCTTCCGTAGAAATTGCCGGATATCCCAGGGAAGAAGTGGAAGCCTGGACTGTTACCGATTTTTTCAAAACTTGTCATCCCGATGACCTTCCTGTTGTAATGGAGCAGGCCAGAAAAAAACAACAGGGAGATAATGAGGGTGTAGTTTCTAATTATTCAATGAGGATGATAACTAAATCCGGTGAAACGAAGTGGGTTGATATTTATTCAAAAACAATAAATTATGAAGGTAAACCAGCTGACCTGGTTTCTGTTGTGGATTTCACAAAAAAGGTAAAAGCAGAGGAGGAACTTAAGAGGGGTGAGGAGAGGTTACGCAGTATAATTGACAGTTCCTTTGATGGAATCATGCTGGCCGATGAACAGGGTCACATCATTGAATGGAATGGTGGCCTGGAACGAATTACCGGTTTGAAGCGGGAAGAGGTTCTTGGGCAAAAAACATGGGATATTCAATTCAAAATAGCTGTCGAAGACATGAGAACCCCTGAATTGTATGCGCAGATTAAGGCATTGATGTCTCCAGATACTGTCAGGGAAGATTTGAGTTGGATGGGGAAACTGAGAAGGAATAAGATTCAGCATCCCGATGGAACAACCAGGTTTGTACAGACAATGCCTTTTCCCTTTAAGACAGATGCAGGGATAATGATTGGGAGTATTGTACGGGACGTAACTGAAAGTGAAATGGCAGAGGAGGCACTTAAGAGGAACGAGGAGAGATTGCGGAGTATTATAGAGAGCTCCTTTGACGGTATTGTTCTTGTCACTGAAGAGGGTAATGTTATTGAATGGAATAAGGCCCAGGAAAGGAATACCGGTTTGAAGAGGGAAGAGGTCATGGGGCAAAAGATCTGGGATATTCAGTCCAGGTTGTTAGCGGGAGATACAAAACCCTCTGATTTGCATGAAATGCACAAGAATTATATGAATATGATTATTGTGCAAAAAGATTTATCCATGCTGGGAAAACTCGATGAGAGAGAAATAAAGCATATTGATGGTACAAACAGAATTTTGGAGACCATGCATTTCTTTTTTAAAGCTGATGAAGAAACAATGATTGGCAGTATTATCAGGGATGTTACCGAAAGGGAAAAGGCTGAGGAAGCCATTAAAAAGAATGAGAAGAGGTATCGAAGTATTATAGAAAATTCCTTTGATGGTATTGTTCTTAACGATGAGCAGGGTTTTATTATTGAATGGAATAAATCACAGGAAAGAATTACGGGCTTAAAGCGTGAAGATGTTATGGGGCGTTTTGTATGGGATGTCCAATTCGGTATGCTTGATGAGGATATGAGTAATCCGGAGGTATACAAGCGCAATGTTAAGAAGAAGAATAGAGTTGTTGAAGATGGGGATACATCCTGGGTTGGCCAGATGCAGCAAAACCACATTCGGCATCCCGATGGAACAATAAGGATTTTGCAAACAATGCCTTTTATGGTTACAACAGAGAAGGGGTCTATGATCGGGAGTATTGTCCGGGATGTTACCGAAAAGGTGCATATGGAGGAGATGGTTATTCAATCTGAGAAGATGGTTTCAGTGGGGGGGCTTGCCGCGGGAATGGCACATGAAATAAATAATCCCCTTGCCGGGATTTTGCAGAATGCCCAGGTAGCCAGGAACAGGCTTTCAGGTGACATGGAAAAAAATCGGGCTGCAGCAGAAGAACTGGGTATAGACTTTGAAACAATCAGTAAATATATGGACAAGCGTGGGATTACGGATCTCCTTAATGCGATTATGGAATCTGTAAACAGGGCGGCAAAGATAGTTGAGAATATGCTCAGTTTTAGCCGTAAGGGTGAATCGATACAGTCTAATTTTGATATTGGCGATCTCCTGGATTTGACCGTGGAGCTCGCAAATAGCGACTATGACTTGAAGAAAAAATATGATTTCAAGCAGATTGAGATAATACGTGAATATGACCAGAACATGCCGAGTGTTTTGTGTGAGGGCAGCAAACTGCAGCAGGTTTTTCTTAATATACTGAAAAATGGTGCCGAGGCCATGTCGGACAGGCAGGACAAATCTAAAAAAGCATTTTTTAAATTTCGTACTAAAAGGGACGGCAATATTGCTCAAATTGAGATAGAGGACAATGGCCCGGGGATGCCCGAAGATGTACGCAAGCGTATTTTTGAGCCTTTTTATACAACCAAACCCGTAGGTTTGGGCATAGGCCTGGGGCTATCAGTATCATATTTTATTATTACGGAAAATCATAAGGGCGAAATTTCTGTTGAATCAACTCCAGGTAAAGGCTCAAAATTTATTATCAGACTGCCCATTAAAAAATAGAGACCATATTTTTACTCAATTCATTGAATGAAATACCCTTAAATTTCATATTTTCATTGACATTATAAATTACACATGTAAAATATATTTCAATATTCAAGGGGGACAATATGAAAATTACATTAAAAAAAATTATGATCATCCTCATGGCTTTCACTGTGGGATGCGGGACAATTAAACAGAATATAAAGGCCAGGCAAAATCTAAAAAAATGCAAGTTTAAGTTTGAAAAGGTTACATTTGACAAGATTTCTTTCAAAAAAAAGATAATCCCCAAAGCGGTTAACCTGGACCTGTTTTTGAAAATAACTAACCCCACAAAAGATGATGTGGCCCTGGACAAGGTCAGAGCTGTAGTGTACCTGGATAGAATCAAAACAACCAAACTAAAGCATAATAAATTCGTGAGGATTGAAGCAAAGAATTCTTCAGTTGAAAAAATCGATATTAAAATCCCTATGTCAGCCTTAAAAAACTTTACCAGGAAAAAAAGGCCGAAAAACACAATAATAGATGGTAAGGTATTTATAAATCTTCTTGTAGGTGATAGTGTTATTAAAACTGATTTTTTCGTTAGAATTAAAGCGTCATTACCCATACCCTGGAAAGAGATTGATGCTGCAATTGCAAAACGAAAAGCTAAATACATTAATAAATTTAAATTGAAAAAAAAGAAAAAACGCTTAAAGAGGTTTAAGAAAAGATTCAGGTGATAGTTATTTTTTTTGCACTAGTAATTTTCATCTTTTAAGTACCCCTTTTCTACAAGAAGCCGGGCAAGTTTCATTGATAGCTCAGTGTCTGTTTTGAAATTTCCGTATTTACTGAAAAATTCCCGTATATTCCTGAAGCCAAGAAGTTTAACCGAGTGTATAACGGCCTTATCCCTTTTTTCCTTGTAACCGGAGTAGAGATACTGGATGATGTTGACGCCATTAATTGTGTATCCATTATAGATAGCCCACTCAAACCATTTTTCATAGGAAGTATTAAAATCCATGCCTGTCAATCCTTTCAGGTGGTTGCCTACTGCTATCTGTTTACCATAAAATGATGATTTTCTGTGCCTCTGGTGGGCAAGGTCCAGGATGGGCACAAGGCCAAAGGTAACTGCTGCTAAAAAAACATCAACACCACCCTGTTCTTTTGGAATGAATTTTTCATTGAGGATCAATACCAGTGAAGGTATAATTTCCTTTGACCTGTATTCAAGGAGCCTCATGGCGGCGGGTATACGGGTTTTTTGGAATTTTCCTTTTTTTACGATCCTGCATAAGAGTTTCATCACTTTGACAGATTTTACTTTTTTGAATATGTACAGGCCTCCCTGGGTTAAAGTTTCATCTTTTTCCCCCATTGCTTCAATAAATATGCGTAGTTTAAGGGCAGGGTTCCCCCATTTTGCAACGGCCCTGTATGCAACCAGGCGGTATTTTGGCGGTTCCCTTTTGTTGATAATTTCAAGAAACATTTTTAATTCAGGGGCTTTTCCGTTTTTTACAAGATATATAAGTGCATCAACCCTGAATAAAGGTATGTCCATTTTTTTTCTTATATAACTGTAATTGTTTTTTGGATAATGTTTTGCAAGGTTTTTAAACGCAATAACCCTGTCCTCTGAACCTGCATTTTCTATGACACTCTTCAGAAAGGAATCTCCCTTTGGAGTTTTTGATGATCCGATAATATTGATTATTTTTTTTCTAATATCCCTGTTCTTTGAGCTTTGATAGCTGCTGTCACTTTGCAAGTAAAATTTATACCTGTTAACCAATACCATGTAATAATACCTGATATGTTTTTTAAAACCCTTTTTAATTTCATCTTCTGCCCATGTATCGCTTATCATTTTGTCAAAGAGGAGCCGTCCCGTTCTTGAGTTTTTAAACAGGATAAGGCCCGCCACGGCGGCTTCACGGTTCCACGGGTCTTTGCTGTTGAGCAATTTCATTAAAAAATTTTTTGCTTTCCTGGTTCGGAGCCTGCCAAGCCGGCGTGTATATTTTACTTTATCAGATGTGAAGCTCTGTTTGATGGTTTTTTTATAAAGCTTTTCTTCAACAGTTTCTGAAAATCCATTTATGACCAGAAAGATGATAAGAAGCGGTGTTATGATGGATGTTGTTTTTTTCATGTTTTTACCTTTTTGAATTCAGGAGTATTTTTAAAGGCTAAAAAAAATAATTACGAAGTAAGCTAATTCATTCTTTGTGGTCTTCCTGTAAAAAAATTCCCTCTATATAATCAGAATACCGGTAGTTTTTAATGCAAATGTCAAGACAGAATTAAATCATTCATGGAGCAGTATTTAATTTAGATTAATCCTCTATTGGTGAAAACCATGATTTATTATACCCTTTAAGATCTAAATATTCTCCATTGCCCGCTTCATTGTGGCAATTGTATACGCAGTATGTTGGAAAGGCATTCAGGTCAAGGTAATCTGGATCGCTTTTATCAAGATGAATATTGTCGGGCAGTTTGCCGTATGTTCCCCATGGGCCGGAAACATTGACATATCCCATTTCGTCATATACTGCGCCGTAAGGGGTATTGGACCCGTGAACATTATGACAGTTTACGCATGAGGTGTTTGGTTCAGTTGCATCCTCATTCCTGTGGCAGTTTCCACACATAAAAGGTGGAATCCTTTGCCATGTTGACCAGTCAGGAATGGGATTTCCCGTACCCCTGAAATTTGTTAAGAAACGCATGTGAAACCAGTGAAGGTTCATGTCGGGCTTTGCCGCGTTTGTATGACTGGGAATATCATTAACGCCATAAGGATCACCTGAGAGAATGTTATTTGTCACATCGATTCTGGAAACAGAATTGGGCCCTGAGTCGCGGGTTTCACTTTCACCGACCCAAATGTATGTCCCGTCAAAGGCCAGACCAATGGCCTTTGCGCTTACATCAACTGAAGTTATAACTGTATTCAGGATGATATCAATTTTCTGAACTATATTATCTAAATTTCCAACCCATAAATTACTTCCATCATATTCTGCCTGGGTGGGATACTTCTCCACAGTTATAATGTTTTCAACTGTTCCAATTAAGGGATTTACTTTGTACAACTTACAGGTTCCACTGGATGGCACCCAGAGATATCCTGCTGCATATGTAATTGGCATTAGGTTAATATCAATTGTAATATTATTTTCAATATTTAGAGTTGCGGGATTTATTTTAACAAGCAGTTTTCTCTGTATATCAGTTGTCCATAAATAGGTACCGTCAAATGCAAGGGACCTGGCACGCCCGGTACGCCAGTCATCAGTATAGCGGATGGAGTCAACAATTGTATTTGATACAGGGTCCATTTTCATAATATAGTGATTTGTTGCATACCAGATATAGCCGTTAGCATAGGTTATCCCCTGCGGATAATCGTCAGGGCCTGCATCAACTGTCTGGGGGGTGTTGTTTGATGCATTTATTTTTGTAAGTGTATTGTCACCGTGGTTAGTTACCCAGATGTTTGATCCGTCAAATGTTATCCCCCTTTGCTCTCCAGGAACTTCACCAACATTAATTGTTGCATTAACCTCAGTTGTTAAAGGATCGATCTTGTAAACTTTTTGATCACCCGAACATACAGCCCAGATGTATCCGCCTGCATATAAAATGGTCTTTATTCCAGGGCCAACAACTGTGGAAACTGAATTGTGGTCGGCAAATCGTGTTGTTATCCCGCTTGTATAATAAGGGGGATAATATTTTTTGTAAATATCATCGGGATTTGAAATGAGCCGGCCATATCTCCTGTCAAATCTTCCATCCTGCTTTACCCCGAAAGTGTCCTCCTTGGTTATTCCCGGGTAGTTTGAATGGCAGTCAAAGCATAATGTATACCATGTTTCATCGTAATATATGGATGATGCTGAATAGCTGAATTTTTTTGTTAAAATTACCTCGTTTACAGAGCCATGGGCATTAATTGTTCCGTTATTGCCGTGACAGCCAGTTCCGGGCTCTCCGCTGCCCATGCATGTTAACCTTGATCCCGGCTGATGGCTCTGGTTTGTACCGTGGCCATAACTTTTGCTCCAGCTGTTGGCAATATTTGCTGAATAGGGGTATGGTGGTGTGCCAAGTGCAGACCCGTCATTAAATGGGCTCATGGATGAACCACCTGAAATATAAGTTGCAGTGGCTCCGTTGGAATCGTGGCAGCTAAGGCAGAAGGGTTCCAGTGAAATGCTGTTATTGCGGTCAAATGTAATTGTTTCGTTTGTGTCCGCCTGACGAAAATTTACATAGCCGCTCATGTGGGAAGTCATGCTGTGACAAACTCTGCATTGTTCTTCTGTTGGGTCGCTGCCTGTTGTAATGTGTTTTGATAATATACTTGTGTTTTCACCAAAATCGCCTTCACTCCCCAGGACGCTCCTTATGGTGTTGATAGGTTCACTGTGACAGTATGAGCATGTTGGAAGTGCCCATGTGCTGTTGCCGTACCATTCAAGCGTATCATCTTTGTGGCAATTTAATGATATGCACGACCCGGATTCCAGGCCGGTATCATTTATCCAGGAGCCCAAAGAATTTCTGTTATTAAAAGAAACAATGTCAATTGCCGGGTCATCTGTACTTAAATTTCCGTCTCTATGGCTTGGTTTATTTTCATATCCATAATGGCATTTTTCACATGGCAGATTATCATGAGTTATATGACGGTTAAAGCTATTAAGTTCATCAATACCCAGAATACTTCTTATGGTTATAATTGATTCATTGTGACAGTTTGAGCAGGTTGTAACAGCCAATGTACTGTTATCGTACCATTCAAGTGTTGCGTCTTTATGACAGTTTAATGATATGCACGATCCTGATTCCGGGCCTGTATCATTTATCCAACTGCCCGAAAAGTTTTTATTGCTAAAAAAAACAATGTTAACTGCAGGATCGTCTGTATTAAGGATTCCATCTCTATGGCTTGATTTGTTTTCATAATCATTATGACATTTTTCACATGGCAGGTATTGGTGTTTTATATGGCGGCCATATTCACCTGAACCGTTTAATGCACGGATGTCGATATACGTTTTTTCCCCATGACAAAACAAACATGTTGCAGTGTCATTTCCATACCATTCTGTATCAACATGGCAGCCAAGATCTGAACAGGTTGATGTGGCACCATTCCATTTAGACTGGTTGTTTTCGTTCCTGAAAATAACGATTTCCCGGCTTGTATTAATATCTACTATCTGGTTTTTATGCAGGGCGTTATTATCATAATCATAATGGCAATTAATGCAAGCCATACCTGCTGACAGGTGATTTGCATGTTTACCGCTAACCGGAGGGTATCCTGATAATGAAGTTGATGTATGGCAATTGTGAGCTTCGCATGAATCATGCATAATGATTTTAGGATTTATTACTCTGCTGCATGACATAAATATTGCTGAGATTAGCAATGGAGGAACAATTACCAAAGAGAATATGTTTTTATATTTAAATGTGAACATCAATTACCAAATCTAATTATTTCCTATAATTTATTATCTCAATTTTTCTTTTGAAAAAATAATTTTCGAATTTTCTTTTCCCTCACCTTGATAAAAGAAAACAGCAGGGGCAGGAAAAAAAGTGTAACTGCTGTGCAGAAGATAAGCCCCCAAGCCATGGTGAGCACCATTGGCCTGACGACAGGCAGATCCCCGGCAATCCCATATGATGTTGGCAAAAGGCCCGCAAAAGTTGTAAGTGTTGTAAGAATGACCGGGCGGAACCTGTTTGCGGCACCCTTAATGATAATATTGAATGTAGCTCCCAGGCTATTACACTCTTCATTGAGATGCCTGATCATTACGATTGTATCATTGATCACAATTCCAATGAGGCCCAGCATTCCAAGCATTGGGATAAAGGTCATTGGCATGTTATGGAGCATGAGCGTGAGGAAAACGCTCATCACCGCAAAGGGAACAACGGACATGATGAGGATGGGCTGAAGAAAAGAATTAAATAAAATAACAAGTATAAAATAGATTGATATAATTACGACTAAAAAAGCGAAGACAAAGCCCTTAAAACTTGTCTGCCTTTCTTCCTCCCTGCCTCCGAACTTCATCCTGAATCCGGGAATACCCACTGTTTTTTTCTTGAACTTTTCACGGACGAGATTATTTGCCTTTTTCGGGGTAATTATTTTCATGTCAACATTGGCAGTAATTGTTACTGACCTTTTCCCCCTGTAATGATGGATCACCGACGGGCCGGACCTGTTGACAAAATACGCAAAGTGTTTTAAAGGTACCAGTCTTCCCTCCCTGTTTGCAACAGTTAATTCCAGTATTCCCTTTGCCCTGAACTTTTTCGGATTTTTTATGATGACCCTGTAGTCGATATCCTCACCCTGCCTTCTGATAGATGTAACAACTGATCCGTCAAATGCTGTGCGTACTGCTCTGGCAACATCTACTGCAGTAAGGCCAACCCTTGAAAGCATATCATATTTTAATTTCAGCTGTATTTCTTCCTTGCCAGGGATATTTGTGGTTTCAATGGAAGAAACTCCGTCAATACCATTTAGAAATTCAATTGTTTCCTTTTCAAACCTGCTTCTTACTTTGTCATCATCTGTAATATAAGAGACATTAACAGCCTTCCCGGTGGGCATGGGAGTAAAGGTTTCAACAGATAACCTGTGGAATCCCTTATCCTCTTTTATTTTTTTAAAAGAAGGTTTAAGCATCTCAATGAGGGATTCCGTAGTAACTTCTCTTTCTGCCGCAGGGATAAGGTATGTTGTAACCATGCCCCAGTTGCTGTACTGGCCATAGGAAATACCCACTTTATTCTGGTTATGGTGTCCAATATTACTGACCATACTGGATATAAGTTTACCTGGTACCTTCTTATAAATTACGTTCTCCAGTTCTGCTATCATATTATGGGTCTTTTTCAGGGATGTGCCCTGCGGAGCTTCTACCATTATAACGAACAGATCCAGGTCCGCATTTCTGTTCAATATTACTTCCATGAAAACCGAAGAAGCGCCAAATATTATAAACATACCAAGAATAAATCCCGCTATTACTTTTTTGCGGTTATTTAATGCTGTCAATAATGTCTTTTCATAAAACTCGATTACAACGTTGAGCCATTTTATCCTTCTTGGTGTTTTTTTAGGCGGCTCTGCATGGATTACATGGGAAGGGATAAAGAAGATGGCCTCTATTAGCGAAAACGTAAGAACTAAAAGTACAACCTTGGGAATGACATGAAGTGATTTTCCAATTACTCCCGGTACAAAGGTTATGGGGAAAAAAGCAAGAATTGTAGTAATTACTGCTGCAGATACAGGCAAGAGCATTTTCTTCACTCCGGCCATTGTTGCTTCATATGGCTTCATCCCTGTCTGCTTATAGTAAAATATTTTTTCAGTGATTACAATTGCATCGTCAACTATAATCCCCACGAGCAGAATAAAAGTGATCAGTGTAATTGTATTAAAAGTAATGCCAAGGGGGCCGAAAAGAATTATGCCGCCCATTATGGAAAAGGGGATCCCAACTGCAGACCATATGGCGCTTTTCCAATCCAGAAAGATGAACATTACAATGAGGACAAGGACGAAACCGAATAAACCGTTTATTACTATTATGTCAATCATTTGTTTCGGTTGCTTTGAGTAATCGGTCATTACATGGGCATTCACATTTTTTGGCAGTGTCTTCTTAAATTTTTCCAGTTCTTTTTTGACATTATTACTTAAATCTATTATGTCAGCATTGTCCTGTTTGCTTACAATTATTGCAATTGCAGGCTTGCCATTGCCCCTGTATAACATTTGGGGATCTTCAAAGTCATCTTTAACTTCAGCAATATCTGAAATTCTTATGTTATAGCCCTCATAATTTGACCTGACTATAACATTCTTAACATCAAGGGGGTTGTCATATTCGGATATAGTCATGATTTTTTTTTCAGAAACGTACGATTCAACTGTTCCCCCTGTATCCCTTACGTTCCTGGACCTGACAGCATTCATTATTTCGGTAAGGGAAATAGAATGCATTTTCATTTTTTTCATATTAACATTTATTCTAACTTCCCTCTGGCGATAACCTATCTTTCTTATTCTTCCCGCACCGGGTATTTCTTTAAATCTTGTTTCAAGAGCTTTTACATACTTTCTAAGCTCCAGCTCATTGTTTCCTCCATTCAGTGATATTTCAATTGCCGGTATATTGGCTGCATTTATCTCCTCAATTACGGGCTTTTGTGTGACTGAAGCGGGGAGGTCTGTTACCCGGAAAACGGCGTCCCTGATATCCGATTTTATCTTTTCCGGATCTCCCTTATCCGAAT
>JBHPHB010000061.1:0-15258 GCA_042569985.1 Spirochaetota bacterium
TTCCATACTAAAATATTCCCCTGCAGCCAGAGTAAAAATGATATTGAGAATACCAGTGATATAGCCTTCTCAAAAACTGATTTTTTCAGGCCCATTAAAATAGCTGATAGAATTAAAATTGTTAATAAGATTATTAATATGAAATAGGGGATAAGTCCGGTAAATGAAAATGAAAACTCATTCCTGTTAGTAAAATATACAAAGGCTGGACAAAAAAAGAATATATTCGTTGAGAAAAATGTGGATACGGCCAGTGATTTAGTTAATTTTTCCAGGGAAAGCTTCATAGTACCATTTTAATATAATTATTTTGAGCAAATTGTCAGTGAAATAATAAGTAATTTTTAATGGTTTTTCTGTCAATACCATAAAAAAAATTTTATTTATTTGCTCAGAGTAAATTATAAATTCAACAATATTGCTCTGAGCAGCAAAAAAAACAACAAAAGTACTAAATATATGTTGACTAATAACCGTTAAGTAGTAAAATTGCTGAAAAAATAGTAATTATCATTATGAAAGAATTAAAAGAGTATATCGCAAAAAGGTTTAATAATGAAGTTAGAGCCCACCTCCAGTTAGATAAAAGGGCGGGCTCATTTACGGATTTTCCAGTAAATTTGCAAATGGAATTAACTGAGGTTCTTCAAAAAGAGGGGATTGAGAGGCTCTATGATCATCAGGCAGAGGCCTTTGAATCAATCAGCAACAATGAAAATACATTACTTGTATCTCACACTGCAAGCGGTAAAACGCTTTCCTTTTTTCTTCCAATATTTAATGAGTACATCCAAGCCCAAACCCCCTTTTCTGTTTTGTTTCTCTATCCCACAAAAGCACTTTCAAGAGACCAGGAAAACACTTTCGGCATGCTCATTGCTGAGACAAAAAGAAGTTTCATTGGCACTTATGACGGTGATACCCCCCGTGATGAAAGGGAAAAAATTCAGAAGGGCGCTGATTTTATTATAACAAATCCGGATATGCTTCACAATGCAATATTGCCAAACCATAACAGAAGGTGGAAGGGATTTTTATCCAGGTTAAGATATATCGTTGTTGATGAAGTTCATATATACAGGGGATCATTCGGTTCACATGTATCAAACGTTTTCAAAAGGCTGCTCCGGGTTTGCCAAATTCATGGCAGCAATCCTGTTTTTGTGTGCTCTTCGGCAACTGTTGGTAATCCAAATGAACATGTCCAGGCCCTGTTCAACGGCAAATTTAATATCATTGATAATGACAGCGCGCCGAAACCCCACAGGGACATATACTTTATCAATCCGCCCCTTGTGCAGAGTCATGGTATTTCACTCTATAGAAAAGGTACCTCTTCTGTCTCAATTCCCCTCATTCGGGAAGCTGCTGCCAGGGGGATCAGGACCATATGCTTTTGCCGCGCAAGGCAGGAGGTTGAGAGGCTTTACCGGGCAGTAGTTGACGGCAGCCCCCATCTGAAAGGGGTTGTTAAGCCATACAGGGGAGGGCTTCTTCCCAATGAAAGGAGACAGCTCGAAAGGGATCTTTCAAACGGCAAGATAACCGTAATTATTACAACAAACGCATTGGAACTTGGCATCGATATCGGCGATTTGGAGTTGTGCATTCTTTCGGGACATCCCGGTACTATTGCCAGTTTCTGGCAGCAGGCAGGGAGGGTTGGCCGCAAGGGCAACTCATCAGTCATCGTTTTTATACCCAAGGAAAGGCCCATAGACCAATACCTGGTTAATCATCCGGAGTTTATTACTGAAGCACCCGTTGAGGAAGCATTGGTAAATGCAAATAATCCCTATATTCTTCTTCAGCACCTGCCATGTGCTGCTCAGGAGCATCCTCTAAAAGAGGAAGAGGATAGATTTGAGGAACCCATATACAGTGAGGCATTAAATATCCTTAAAGAGGATGGCACCCTTGTGCCTTACAAAGATGCTTTGAGGTTTGCCCTTCAAGATTATCCTGCCAGAGGTGTAAACCTTCGGGGCATGACCGATTATAATGTGGAAATAGTTTGCGGTACAGAGATAATCGGGGAGCTTGATCCAATAGGTGCAAGGGGAACGCTTTATAAAGATGCCATTTACCAGCACCTGGGCAGAAAATATATGTCCATGAATCTTGATCTGGATAAAAAACTGTGTATGGTAGAACCGGTTGATGTTGATTATTATACAGAAGCAGTGTGGGAGAAAAGATTGGACATGGTTGACCGGGAAAGGGGCAAGGAAATACGGGAAGGGAAACTTGATTTCGGTATTATAAATATAAATAAGCAGCCAAAACTTTATAAGAAGATCCGTGAAAGGTCCTATGAAAATATTGGTTATGGGCCAATAACACTCCCCCCCTTCGAGTATGACTCAACAGGGTTCAGCTTAACTGCTCCGGAAAAATGGAGTGAAGCAATGGCCACCATAGACAAGAGGTATATTGAGGCTGCATTTTTCGGTTTGAGTTATTTACTCAAGCATACGGCTCCAATATTTTGTATGGCGGATATGAAAGATGTTGAAACTGATGTTTCACTTATTGAAAGGGGTCCCCGTAAGTGGGTGAGCGCCTTATATATGTATGACGTCATTGAGGGTGGAGTGGGTTACTCAGAAAAGATACATGATAAGATTGAGAGCTGTTTTGAATTTTGTTATAAAATAATTAAGGGATGCACCTGTAAAACCGGCTGCCCAATATGTGTACCCCCCTTACCGCCCGGTGTAAACAATGAAGAGCTGGAAACATTCTTAATGGAATCAAATGCTGCCGTTGCATGCGCTGAGTCTCTTGTCCAGGTATTTATGGGAAATGGAGTTATTATCCCGGAAGTTGAAATAAATAAAATAAATATTCACCATGTTGTTTCGGCTCCACCTGAGGATGAAGAAAGGAAAAGGATGAACCAAAAGCTCAATAGAGCTGCAGTAATATTAAAGAAAAGAAGGGAACGTTTGCATTGATTGATGGATGCTTCACTCATTTTGATGGGATTGGCCTCAAAACAGAAAGCAAGTTAAGAAACCTGGGTTTTAACTCATGGGAGGACTGTCTTTCCAGGCAGCAGGAACTTCCATTTAGCGCAACACGGCGTAATTATTTTATCGATTCCATAAAAGAATGCAGATTTCATCATAAGAAAAAAGACATCTCATATTTTGTTTCAAAATATCCTCCAAGGGAACATTGGAGAATACTTGCCGCGTACTACGATAGGGCAACATACTTTGATATTGAGACAACAGGTTTGTCATGGTATTACAGTAATATATCTGTTATAACCGCTTTCAGGAAAGGTAAAGTTTATAAATTTCTTCATGGAGAGAATCTAGAAGATTTTCTTGAGTTAATTGAAAAATCCGAAATGCTTGTATCATTTAACGGCAATTGTTTTGACATACCATTTATTGAAAGAGCATTTAATATACCGGAAATATGCTGTCCCCATGTTGATTTAAGGTGGGTTTCATATTACCTTGGTTACAGGGGGGGGCTGAAAGCAATAGAAAAGGCAATAAATATTGAGAGGCCCAATTCCATTAAAGATATTGATGGATATGAGGCAGTTAACCTTTATTACAAATGGGAGGAGGGTGATGGTGAAGCACGTGACCTCCTGGTCAAATACTGTATTGCAGATACACTTTCAACTTATATTCTAACAATCCGATTGCTTAATAAGGCAGGCATTTGTGCCGGTGATTTAACACATGATGAGTTATTTAAAATGGCAATGGATGATAAAGGTTTCTAGTATGGGAATAACAGCAATAGATTGCCGTAAAATAATTCATATTGATATGGATGCCTACTATGCTTCAGTTGAGCAGAGGGATAATCCGGAACTAAGGGGAAAGCCTGTCATTGTTGGAGGCAATCCAAATAGCCGCGGAGTTGTTGCCGCATGTTCATATGAAGCAAGGAAATTCGGAATACACTCGGCGATGTCATCAAGCAGGGCCCATAGGCAGTGTCCACAAGCTGTTTTCTTAAGAGGAAGATTTGATGTTTATAAAGAGGTATCACAGCAGATAAGGGATATATTTTTTAAATATACTGACCTTGTTGAACCAATGTCGCTTGATGAAGCTTACCTGGATGTAACTCAAAATAAGAAGGGTTCCAATTCAGCTACTGAGATTGCAAAAAAAATCAGGAAAGAGATTTATAATGTAACGGGGCTCACTGCCTCTGCGGGAGTATCCTTTAATAAGTTTCTTGCAAAGGTTGCTTCAGATTTTAATAAACCCGATGGTATTACTGTTATCACACCGCATAAGGCATCACATTTCATTGATAACCTGCCAATAGGGAAATTTCATGGCATAGGTAAAGTAACAGAGAAAAAAATGAGACACATGAAAATTACAAATGGAAAAGACTTAAAGAAAATAACAAGAACAAAGTTGATAGAAATGTTTGGTAAGGTGGGTGGATACTATTACGATATCGCTAATTGCAGTGATAAAAGGCCCGTTAACCCTCACTGGATACGAAAATCTATCGGTAAGGAAAGAACATTTCTTCAGGATATTGATGGAAGGGATGAAATGCATGATATAATTCAGAACCTTTCAGTAGATATTGTAAATTACCTTAACAAAAGTAAAATTAAGGGTAGAACAATAACCTTAAAAGTCAAGTACTTCGACTTTACTGTTGTAACCAGGAGTATTACATTGGAAAAGCCAACTGACGTTTCAGATATAATCATGATGCAAGCCCGGATGCTCCTTGAAAAAACCGAAGCAGGTAATAAAAAGGTACGTCTCCTGGGAGTATCACTATCTAATCTATATCATGAAGATAATAAGGACATTGAAGACCTTCAGCTATTTCTTCCTTTGCATGAATGAGTAATAAATAGATCAGTCAAATGTTTTATAAATCTGAAAACAAATCATGTTACTCTGAAGTTGTGGAAATATAGTTTGTTATATCTTCATCCCTTCCATTATTTTCGTCTGCAAATTGGCAACCGCATCGCCAATTTAAAATTTCTTTTTTCTTAGAAGTTATGAGTAGTTTTTCCCTATATATTTTTGTGCCCAACTTAAACATTATTGTTGCAATATCTGCATTGAAATCCGAAAAACCTGTATAGTCAACGGAAAAAGCTATACCGCCTTCTGAAATATTTTTTATCCAGCAGTTATAGGCATTGGAGGCTTTTGAATCAAACTCAAAATTGCAATAGGTTTGCTGAAGTAATTCAGCTCGGGGATAATTTCTTTGTTCGGTGGTTTCTTTACTTTTTTTCTTTTTAAAAAACATCTTTATCTCTCCTAAAAATTATTTTTTCCTGGATTCCTTGAAAAATAATACCTGTTTTATTGGATAAAGTGAAAAAAAAATAATGGAATAAATAATAAAAAATAATTATAAACGGTATGGTTAATTTTCATAATCACTGTCGTTTGTGAATAGGTTTTCTTCAATCAATTCCTGTACTTCCAGTTCAATTTTTTTTATCATATATTGTGTCACATTTTTTTCTTTAGAAATATCATTTCTCGACTTATTATAAATGAATTTATCAATGATAATATTTTTTTTTAATTGAGGAAATGAATTTATTGTATCATTGATTTTTGAGTATATTTCTCCGGCAA
This sequence comes from Spirochaetota bacterium, assembly GCA_042569985.1. Classification (GTDB taxonomy): domain Bacteria; phylum Spirochaetota; class UBA4802; order UBA4802; family UBA5550; genus JBHPHB01. Next base: position 5,607 of record JBHPHB010000061.1, read on the forward strand.
TGTATGAATTTTCAAGTTCATTATAAAATTGTTTGTTCAGGGTTATTTCTTCATATTGAATCTGTTCATATTTAGTCTTTTCATTTTTTTTTCGCCGAATATAATCAATGGCACAATTACGTGCCATTGTACAGAGATAATTTTTCGTGCTTGGTAAATCAGGATCAAGTTTGTACTTGTTTTCATAATATTTAAGAAAAACATCTTGAGCTAATTCTTCCGATATGTCGCTGCTTTGGACAAACCTTTTAATATAGTTGTTTATCCTTTTGTAGTATTTAATATAACAGGCAATAAAACACTTATCAAAATTTATGTTTTTCATAAAAATTTACCATCCCCATTTATTTAAACTTGAATCGATTGTATTTTGTATTTAGTCCAGGCGATTTGAAAATTATCTTTTGTATTGATAAGTTGAGCGCAATAAGCATTAATGCCAAAAAAAATATTATAATTAAATATTTATGTATTAAAATTTGACGGGGGAATGTTTTGTATGTTTGTTTAAATAAAAAATAATCATGTGATGAATGTGGTGAGAATTGATATGTAGTAATAATTTTTTAAAACTCAATTCATTATGTCGCATTCATTGGTGTTTGTTTACTTATTAGTATGTTTTACATAGAGATAAATTATTATAGAGGCAAAAAATAAATAACCCGGTATAAGTAATGTCAGGAATTAATAAAATAATTTATCCTTAATCTATTTTTTCTCTAATAAGAATCTTCTCGTTTTGGCCTTGCTTTGTTAACTCTTATGTTCCTGCCATCGACTTCAGTTCCGTTAAGTTTCTCGATTGCTTCATCTCCTGAAGAACTCTCTGACATTTCAACAAATCCAAATCCTTTTGACCGTCCCGTATTACGGTCACTAATAATCTTTGAAGAAACAACCTCACCGTATTCTTCGAAGAGCTGGCGTAAAGAATCTTCAGAAAGACTGTAAGGGAGGTTCCCCACATAAATGTTTGTAGACATAAAAAACCTCATAGAATAAATAAATTTATAATTTACCCAATAATTATTTATATATTATTTTGGGTAAATTATTACTAGAGACAGATACACCCTTATAAACGAAAAGTCAAGTAAAAAGTATAATATAATTATCAAATAACAATCCATATAAACATTGATTTTTTCACAGTTTTAAAAGACTGTTATAGTTATAAATTATTGAGCCAATTGTTTTTAAAATAATTATTATTTGACATGATACCTGCAATATGACAATATCATAGTAAGCTTTGAAAAAAAGCGATTAGTATCAATAATTAACTTTTCAGGAGGAGTTTATGAATACTGATAATGGTGACATAAATACTGAAGAGGAACTTGAAAATAACATGGCTGAAGAAGCTGAAGCTAACTTGACACAACCGTCAAATATTAAGAACATATTTAAGATTTTATTAATTGTTGTGATCATAATGGCAGGTTTTTATTTTATCTATTTCAAGGCTACTTCGGGGAGGGCTGAGTTTTATATTTCTGATAAAGAAATAACCGTTACCGGTGATGCTCATTCCGGGCCGCATAGCTTTATTGCAAAGAGCAGGATTTACTTCCATGTTTCCCGCAGCGGGGGTAAAAAGCTTAATGCCGATATCATTGTACTTGAAATTAATAAATTTAAAGAAAACTCATTTAAAAAATACAAGAAGCTCAGTTTTGAGGTGGCCAGGGACTTTGGAAAGCTGGCAGCATATATTCCCAAAGAGTATTTTTCAGCGGCAGGGAAATATAAAATCAAGGCCACAATTGACGGCCTATTAGTAAAGGAAATAGATTTAACCATCATTGAAGAAAAAAAGTCCGATGATAAAACAGTAAAGAAGGATAAGGAAGAAGAGAAAGAGGTTGTGAAAAAAGAAGAAAAAATGGAAGAGAAGGAAGCAAAATAAAACCCCGGCCAACCAAAATGAAAATTCTGATTTTACCGGGGTGTATCAAGCATTAATTTTTTGATAAATTAATTAATTACAGGTGGTCCTGTTGTAATATTCAGGTCATCTAATATGGGATCCATTGTTAAATATGGAGAATCCGCTATGAACTCAACAGTATATGTATTTCCTGCTTTTAATGTGCCCGATGCATTATTGTCAGTGGAAGTACCATTAACATCAAAGGTCATATCTATAAAACCTGCAGGGACCTTTGTTACAGGCGCTCCGGCAAAAGGAAATTCAAAACCGTCATTTATTGGCAATGATGAACCATTAAGAGATTGGCCGGGCATCATGATACCTACCAGGTCCTGACCATCTATGTCAGCTTTTTTTAAATAGACTGTTTTTCCTGAACTGTTTTTGATGATCACAACGCAGTCTGTTGATTCATCATCTTTACATCCCATGAATATTGTAATAGATAATGAGAGTAAAAAAATTAAGAATAATGATTTTTTCATTATATTCCTCCAAAAAATTTAAGTTATTGTTAGTTAAGCAATTAAAAATTATATTTAATTTCTATTAGACCTATATTTTGTATAACACCCATTTTATCTGCAAATATAAATCCCAGGGTTGTACTTACCCCATTCGTGAATTTATACATTACATTGAAATTAATTGTATAATCTATGTCTTTAAACTCGGGATCAATACTCAATCCATATCTCAAGGAAACTTCAAGTACATCACTCTCTAAAAAGTTTTTCTGTATAACGTTTGAAATAAGCCATTTGTATCTGTATAACTGGTCGTAGCCTAATAGCATTTCACCGTTTCGAAGCTGGTTAGGCCTGTGTACATTGTCCGGAAAATTATCATCATGTTTCTCTGTATAATTCAAAACCCACATTTGACCAACATATAATGAAAAGTATATGTCAAATCCAATGTTTGTAGACTCAGCGCCGAAAAGATATTGAATAGTTGGATTTTTTAATTCGTCTTTTTTGCCATTGAAATCTTCGGTTATGTAAAAGGCGCCGGAAGCTTTTAAGGAAAACAGGTCCTTTATGTCATAACTGAAGTCAATTGCGGGCACCATAACCCTGTTATAAACGAGATATATCTCATAAGACATTGGATCGGGATAATGTACAAATGAAGGATCCGGATCATCAGGAACTATATCAAAATTAACTTTCGAATCTGGAAGGTCATCAAATCCATATAGAAATGAAAGGGAATAACGGAAATCTGAAGCGATTGTTCCTGATATTCGTATAGCATACTCGGAATTTTTTAATTTATGTTCAGGCCTTACTATTTGAGGTATTGCGTTAACACCAAAGTCCAGGCCCTTTCTTTCAATCTCATCCGGAGGAAGTTTTGCAGGCTGAAAAACCGGGATCCAAAGAAGTTCAAGCTTTTGGTTTTTTAGAAAATGGAAATTAAATGCAATAGCGGCAATACCCATCTTATATTCTTCAAAAACTGTTGTCTTAATATTGTAATCCCAGGGGCAAACAGTATCGGTGGGTGCATAGACACCTTCAATTTCACCCCATGTAAGCATTTGCTGGCCAGCGCGGATTGACATCCATTTAGTTGGATAAAGGTCAACATATGCTTCCAGGACTTTTAGAAATGGTTTATAATATTGTATACTTACTTCATTTCTGTAATTTTCATCTAGAACATTGAACTCTATATTTATTGCTGAATAAAAATGAGCTTTATTGTATGCATTGCCTTCAAGTTGAAGTTGAATTATAGATCCAATTTTTGCATAATTAATATTATCATCCGGTTCATTGTCTTTTTTCATTGCAGAAAAATTTGCATTAACAAAACCATGCAGAGAAAAGTCAACCTTCTTGTCATCCTGTGAAGTTTTGGATTCATTAGAATTTTCTTTATCAGCAAGTTTTGAGATATCTATTGCTGAATCATCAGACTGTGAGTAAGAGTTTGAACCTATCAACATTAATATTACTAAAGATATAATAATCGACTTAAAATTTTTCATTAGAATAATTTCCTTCTATCACTAAATATAATGTTATTAAATTATTTTACCACCATCTCTTGGAGAGATACTGTACAGTAAAGATATGAGGTTTTACTCCTGATTTATTTTCAGGCTTTATGTTTTTGATTAAGAGTTCTGTGCGTGTGCCCCTTTGAACATTCTTCATTTCAAGGCCTGTTGTATAAAAAACCCTCTGCCCTTTAATATTTTTACGTACAAGAAATGATTTGAGACGCATTATCTTGAAGAGAGACTTGTTCAAATCATAGTACTTTATCATCAGGGTCAGGTACGATTTTCTGCTTGCCTTATACATGTAAACCACTTTCTTACTGTAACCTAGCTCATTGGGGTTTACTGCAGTGCAAAGAACGGCCATAGTTGTAAAGTTTCTGCCTTTGAATTTTACTTTTTTAGGGCCAAGATATCTATAAGTCCATTCTTTGACATCGGGAATACCCATGTCGTTGGTAAAGAAATCGCTTCCGAAAAAGCTTGTCTTTTTTGAAGCGCCTGCAACCTTCTTTGCTTTGCGGATGCCTTTGAGGTATACATATTTTGCATCTTCCCTGTTTTTATAGTTATATGCCAGGAATGCGTTTCCCCTGTCATCGGCGGGTGACTTGAAATAGGTAATTGAACTTTCAATTTCATTCCATTTACCCAGGTTTTTTGTATATTGGGCCATTACTAATTTTTTTGCGAATTTTTGACGGCCGTCGCTGCCGTATATTTTTAAAATAATATTAGCCTTTACCCTTTGAAATTTTGGCTGGGTGTCCTGTTCAATGGAAACCCTTTTTCCCTTTGCCCCGGGAGATTCCGTGAATGCCTGTATTGAAAAGCAAAATACAATTAGAATTGCAATTGAAATGCAGTGTTTCTTCATTCTATCCTCCAAATTCTTCTTTAACTTTTTTTACTATTTTGAAATCGAATTCTTCTTCGCATTCAAGGTTCTCCAGATTTTCATAGAGTTGATTACTCCTTTTGTCCGATAGAAAATTCGGTTGAAGCCAGTTCATAAGGGCAGGAACAACTGTTATTGCCCCCGTTGATGCAAGTATCATTGCAAGTGCCACAAGAAGTCCCGACACAGAAAGCATTTTAAATGTTGATAGCATGAGTACTAAAAATCCGCCTGAAATGGCTATGGTTGTAATGATGATAGCCCTTCCGGTTGTTTTCAGGGTACTGAAGTAGGCATCCCGAAAATTTTTTCCTTTGACTATATGTTCAGTTTTGAACCTGTCCATGAAGTGTATTGTGCCGTCAATTCCAGCACCAATTGCTATTGATGCTATGACAACAGTGCTGTAACTGATAGGAAAATCAAGCCACCCCATGATGCCCATATTTATGAGGACTGTGAAACTAATTGGGACAATAGAAAATAGTCCGCCAACAAAGGACTTGTATATAAACATACATGAGAGGAATACAATTATTATTGTTATCAGTATTGATTGATATTGCTGATTGAAAAGCAATTTATTCATTGTCATGTTTATTGCAGGCATTCCAGATATTACAATGTTTTCAACATAGGGGTCATCTTTGGGAAACAAATCTCCTGACATTCTGTGGAAAACATTTTTAAACTCATCAAGAAAGTCTGCCTTATCGCTTCTCATGAAAACCATGAACTGAATTAATTTGAGATCATTTGTTGCAAGGCTCTTGAATATATCGGGGCTTGATGCACTGAACTGGTTGATGCACACACCTATAATGCTTCTGTCTGTTAGTGATTTATCAGAAAAACCATCTTTAGCAGTGTCGGGAATTTTATTGAATTTGGCGTTATTATCATGATAAAAGACCCTGTATATAATCTTCAGTGTATCGGCAATTGAGAGTATTTTGCCCACGGGGCTGACTTCGATTCCGTCAATATATGCTGCGGGCTTTTTAAGGGCTTTCAGTTTTTTGCCAAGCCTGTCGAGCTTTCTCAATGTAATGGGCTGTTTGATGTCTGTGATAAAGAAGTCTGAAAGTAAATTAAACTTACCAAGAAAAACCTTACCAATTTCTGTGTTTTTGTATTTTCTAATATTTTTAATAAACTTTTTTCCCCGGATAATTTCCGATTTTGAACCATTGAATCCGATTCGTTCTAAAATGTTTTCAATGCCAAGTTCAACTGGGGAAGTAATGATTTTACCCGGTTCATTATCCCCTGTGGAATCATCGGAAAGTGAGGCAATATCGAAGGTTTTTTTCTCTTTCTTTTTAACAACAGCCTTTTTGATTTTCTTTGTATTTTCAATCTCATAATCTTCATTGAGCATGTCGCTTATGAGTTTAATTTTCCTTTCGAGCATATCCTGATATGTGACAAGATCGATTTTTATCTTTCTCATGTCAGATGTGAGGTAATGGTTTATAATACGGGAACTTCTGAGTTGTGGGTATTTTTTAATCATACCGCTGTATGATATTATATAATTATTAATCCTTTTTTCCAACTCATCCCTGGCAGATTTCGATTTTATATTTACCCTGTCTCTCATTTTAAAGACAATGCTCATCTGGCCGGTTCCCGTGAGCTTTTTGTCAATGAATTTGCTCGATACCCTTATTGGGTTGTCGTCATTGAAAAAGTATGTAATGCTGCTCTCTGTTTTTAAATAATATACGCCCATTAACATTGCTATGGTAACGAAAATTGAAATGAAGAATACCGATTTTGAATTATTGTATGTAAGCCTGCCAACGCTTAAGGCGAACCTTGTTAAGAGGTCATCCTTGTCCGATTTGGTAACGGGTTTTGGCAGCGGCATGGTCACCAGCATTGCCGGCACAAAGGTGTAGGTTAGAAAGAGTGTAACAACAATGCCTATGGAAGTTAATATGCCCAATGTTTTTATATCACTTATGCCGGCTGAAGCAATCACAGATAAAAATGCAGCTATAGTTGTAACGGCAGTTAAGTTGATGGCTACCTGAAGTTTACAGGTAGTATCCATTATGGCTTGCTTAATATCTTTGGTGCCATTTTCCAGGGTTTCTTCATAATACCTTGATATAAAATGAATAATATAGGCGCTTCCCACTGCGATAAGTATGGTAGGCAGGGGAATAGTACCCGAAGAGAATTTCTGTCCCGCCAGGAGCAACATTGCCATAACCCATATAGCTGTTCCCATAACAGATACAATAGGCAGGATGATGCCCCTTTTTGACCTGAAGCTGAAATAGAGAATGAGAATTATTACAAGTATTGTTATACTTAAGAAAATGGACATGTCTCCCACGACATACCTTTCTATCAGGGCTTCGGCAATGGGCCTCCCCGCAATATAGACTTTAATGTTTCCGGGCTTTTTTTCATTTGCCATTTTTGATAAAATATCGTATATGAGGCCAACATCACTTATGCCGCTGACACTATAGAGCTTGTGCTCCAGGTTGTCCTTGCTGAATTTATCAATTGTTCCAATGGTAAACTTGTAAGCCTCATCTATCATATCTTCATATGTGAGGTTATTGCTTTTTAGTTCATAAATTCTATCAGCTTCAAGTGTTTTAAAGACATTATCAATGTAGGTTTCGTTAACAGGTTTGGTTTTCAAAATTGCATAGAAGTCCTTTAAGTCATCATCCATGTTCTCAAAAAGTTCCAGGAAGAAAGCCCTCACCTCTTTTTTGTTTTCGCTGACGAGATTCTTTATAAATTCGTCATTTATATTTTCACCATCCAGTTTTTTATTATAAATATTGTGGGGGAAGTAATAGTCGTTGCCCGAAAATTTTTCCTTCATCTTATCAATATTTATCATTGCATATAATTCTTTCCGGAGTATCCTGATTTTGTTATCCAGTTTCTTCTGAATGGGAACAAGTATGGCACAGGCTTTTCCGTCATTTGAAACCAATGTGCCCTTTAAAAGGTCATTGCCCATTAGTTCCTTCTTTATGATGGGGATAAGAATCTCCAGTTTTTTGTTATCTTTCGGAAGTTGACCCATTTTATTTTCAGGTACAATGAGACCAGCTTTTTTTCTTGCCTTGCTGGTGAGGTTTCCAATGATTACTGTATTTTTCTTTTTATCTACATTTATATCTTCCGCATTAATGATACTCATGAATCCGGTAGGTGAGATAGTTGAAGAAACAGAAACGCTCTCCTTTTTGCCTGTGAGTATGCTTTTGAATTTTTTTTGAATCTTAAGTTTCTTTATTCTCGCCATGAGATCTTCAATATATCGTATCGTTTCAGTATTAAACACGCCTTTACGGTCGTTTTCTATACCAATGAGTATATAGTCCTTCATGCTGAATTTCTTCATTGTGAGGTTATAAAATTTAACAACTTCAAGGTTTCTGGAAAAGCTTTTTGTTGGGCTTGTCTCAATGTCGAATTTAGCGTATAGAATAAAGCCAAAAAAGAGTGTTATAATAATCAGTGCTGCCAACACTTTCTTTGGATTGTTTATGGAAAATCTGACTAGTCCTTTCATTTTAAATACCTTTTTTTAAATGAAGTAGAATTTTATTTAAAAAACGCTTCATTTTAGAGTTTTATAAAAGATAACCCTTTGATGTTGCCTTGTCAAAAAATATTACAAAAATGGAAACGATATAATTTTGACAGGAAACCGTAAAGCAATTATGGAAACTAATATATTAACATTTCAATAAAAAAGTCTAAAATAACCTAATTTTAGACTTGTAATTGCCTTTTTCGGAAACCTAATATTATATTATGGAAACCTAATGTATGCATTTGGAAACCTGACTATAAATAAAAAAAAATATGGATTATGTCAAATCTTTTTTAAAAAAAATTAATTACAATTTATTTTAATTGACTATTTAAATATGGAAACTAAAGTATGGTCAAATAGTTTCGAAGTTACCCGTTGCAAATTTGTTAGAAAATGTGATTAAAAGTAAAAAATAATAGCTATGTAAGGTGAGAAAGATGGATCATTTAATGAACAGGGATGTTATATTCAAGAAGTTTCAGGAATTATCAGTTGAACATGGAGTAAAAAGGGTTACAGTTGACAGGCTTGCAAAGGAGTTGGGTATATCAAAAAAGACCGTCTATAAGTATTATAACAGCAAAGATGAGATAATAAATGTGCTAGTTGGAGAAATTATTATTGCCATCAATACCATTAAAGACGAATTCACTAAAATGGGTGATAGAAACGATAATCCTAAGGAAATATTATATAAATTTTTTGATATTCTATTTGAATTTGTAAGAAATTTACCTCTGGGGATAATACAGGAAATTGAAGAATACTACTCCGATGTTAAATCGGAAATGGACCTTTTACGAAATGAATATAGTGGTATATTTAAAAAAATAATAATGGATGGCATAACGCAGGGTGTATTTAAAAATATCAATCCCCAATTTGCAGAAAGGTTTTATCTAGGAGCTGTAAATAATATATTTGTACCTGAATTTTTGCTTCAAAAGGGAGTTTCCGTTGATGATATTTTAACTTTTTTTAAGAGTATGCTGCTTACGGGACTTCTCAAAGAGGAAGGAGTAAAAAGAGAAAACCATTCCAATTATAATGAATTAGCCACAATTGGAACTTAAAAAAATTAAGTTAAAACTTCTTGTTATTAAACTCATCACTTTGTCAGATTAATGCTTTAAATAGTGGATTAGAACTTAACATGCACATTCGGTCTTATTATTAAGTTTAACGCTTCCTCAATTTCTTCTTCAAGTGTTCCTGAATAACCACTTG
>JBHPHB010000062.1:0-15136 GCA_042569985.1 Spirochaetota bacterium
CGGCGCATCATACAAGGCATATATTGAAACCGTTCCTGGCTCGGGCGGCATGATGGGAACCAGGCCCACGGGACGGCCCCATGGTATCAAGGTTGACACTTCTGGAAATATTTATGTAATCGATATTTTCTATGCAGCAATTTTCATTTATGATTCATCTCTTGAATTTCAACAAACCATGGGAGAATACGGTAGCGATACAGGAAAATTCCGTTCACCCACAGATTTGGCCATAATGAATGATGGCTCTATTCTTGTAACAAATACCAGGAATAGACGTATCGAAAAATTGAACGGTATATAGCGCGGGTTATCTACATGAAAATATTTATCACTAAAACCAAGTTTTACTTACTTGCAATTGCAATATCATTTATGATTTTAACTCAGGTAAATGTACTGCCCCTACATGCCGTTCACGATGCCAGAAACGGGGGCGGCAGTGACTGCAGTGCCTGCCATGATGTCATGGGCGGATCCAGCATTGGCGGTCCGCTTATAGATTCTTCAATTGCCCAATCCAACCTTTGCCTCAGCTGTCACGGCCCTGGAGGTTCCGCTGCAGTATTTGATCCTAACTATGAAATCACGTCTCTTCATACTGGCCCGAAACATTCAGTGGATACAACCTGCACCGATTGTCACACTCCACATGTTGGAGATGCAGGTTCAAACATAAGGCTCATTGAACCCATCATAAGTACACCAAATTCCGGAGACCTTACCGTAACTTTTGGCAATGTAACCGGCACAAATTCATTTGCAGATGGTCTTGGCAACGGAATTTGTGAAGTCTGTCATACCAATACAACGGTTTTCCTAAATACAGGCAATCCCGCCGGAACACATGACGGCAGGGAAGAAGGCGATTGTACCGGTTGCCATGATCATGCTTCCTCTGACGGATTTTCGCCAAGCGGTGGTAGCTGTGGTTTTGATAACGGCGCCGGATGCCACGGCGATTCAAATGTCACAATGTATGCTCATAGAAAACATACTAATTACACCGATACGAATTCTCCCTATAACTTTGCATGCAGCACCTGCCATAACAATAGCGGACATAACAATGGCACAATAGATATATCCTTTTCTCCCTCGGGTTTGGCAAAAAGAGGCGGACTGGACTCAAACACACCAGAATATATTGGTGAATTCCCAGGTGGATTCTGTACAGATCCTGTTTATAAAATACAAAGCGACTGTGAGAGCAATGGTGAGACATGGACTGAGGGTGGATTTTGCCACAATTCCTCCATTACTGCAAGCAATCAATGCAAAACAAGCCCCTGGGACACATGGTCTAATCCCTATTGCCAGGGGTTATCATATACCAGTGTATCAACATGTACATCTAATGGCGGAACCTGGGTTGGTGGTGAATGCTCCAATGGTTCTGATTTAACAAAAAATGACTGTGACAGTAGCGGCGGCACATGGTCAACAGACGGATTAATGTGCAGCAATGTATATTGCCATAGCACCGGCACTACAGCTGACCGGGGAACGGGCGGTGGGTACACCTGGTCATCCACAACCAATACGCCCTATGCCACACCGGTATATACGATTGCTCCCTCCTGGAAAACTGGTTCAATTAACAGCTGCGATGCATGTCATGCTGGCAAGGGTAGCATGACATATCCCTTTACTATATCCGAAACGGGACCAGTAACTGCCACAGCCGATTATCCCGATACAGGAAGCCATGCTCCCAACAGAGGAGCTCATTCAAACAACAAATATAATCTTGCAACCTGGACAAATGCCCAGTGTTTCTGGTGCCACAGTAGTGATGGCCTAGGGAAAAATACAGGAGAAACACCATTGCAGGGATCATACGGCACAAACCTCCACGTTGATGGAGAGACATATTTTATTCCATTACTTTATGAGAATAATGGAACTATGATTATTAATGACTACTCCGAGGGGCATTGCGGTTCTGGAAAGACCTGCTGGTAGTACAATAATATTCAGCCCCGGCGTTTCTTTAGATCCTCAATTATCCTGCTAAAAGTTACTTTATCGAGGTTATAAAAATAGAGAAAACCAATGCCTATAATTCCTGCTACTATGGGAGCAAGGGCAACCATGTAGAGTATTGCATTTAGAGAAGTTTCCGATTGGACAACATTTGCCACATATCCCGAAGAAGAAAGGATCACCCCTCCGAGGATGCCCCCAACGGCAGTTTCCAGCTTAAGAATAAAGGAGAAAGCGGAAAATGTAATGCCTTCTGCCCTTATGCCCGTTTTCCATTCGGCATATTCGACCGTGTCGGGGGCCATGGCCCACATGAGCTGTGCCGTTCCTCCATAGCCAATCCCGGCAACACATAAGAAGCAAAATATAGGCACTATATTCGAATAAGGGGTAAAAAGTACACCCAGATCTCCCGCAATATAAATCGCTATTGCAGTAATATACATATTCCGCTTTCCAATTTTCTTACTCAAAAATGTTGATAGCACAATGCCTATATAAGCACCTGAAATAAGCACTGCCATGTATACTGGAAAAAGATTTTCCTTTCCAAGGTTGTACTTTATAAAATACATTCCCGCAGACTGCCTCAGCGTTATGGAAATACCTGTAAAGAAAACAACGGCACACAGAATCAGGAGGGGCCTGTTTTTCGAGATAATACTGAATACATCTTTCAGTGTATACCTGTTTTCTTTTTTTGCAGTAACAACTTCCCTGCTGCTTGCGAAGCTTAGAAAATACAGTATGGCGGCAATAATGGAATACAATATAACAACCGCCTGGAACCCCCGCTGTTCATTTTCAAAGAGCTTTACCAGGGGCTGCGTCGCAATGGAAACTGTCAGTATACCCAGTCCCGCACAAAACATCCTGTACCCGGCAATGGATGACCGTTCGTTGGTATCCTCTGTTATTACTGCGCTGAGAGTGGAAAATGGTATGGTGACAAAAGTAAAAATGGTGCACAACAGAAGAAATGTAACCAGGGCATAGATAAATTTCCCCGTGGGGCCAAGTTCCGGAGTTGTAAAGGTAAGTACGTTTATAATCCCCAGCGGAACGGCTCCAAAAAGTATATATGGCCTGAATTTTCCCCATCTGCTTTTCGTATGGTCTGCCACATAGCCTATTACCGGGTCATTTGCAGCATCCCAAATCCTGGATATAAAATATATGAGCCCCCCCTGTGAAGGCGTGATCCCATATACATCTGTATAGAAATATAGTAAAAATATTTTAATCATCTGCCAGGAAAGGTTGGACGCAAAATCACCCATTGCATAACCGGTTTTCTGGCCAAAGCTCAAAAGGCCTGTATTATTCTTGTCTTTGGGTTGCTTTGGTTTTCCCTCAAGCATAATGTTATCCTTGTTTTTTTATTCAATATCCCCGGTAACCCGCACAATCCTTCCCAAATCTTTTATTTTATCATGGGGAGGGGTAATTATCAATATACTGTTATATTTTCTTTAAGTATGGCCAAGTCTTTTTCTCAGCCTGTTTGATATGAGGAGAGTGATATTTTTGAAAAGTTTGGCCTGCACATTATATGGAAGGTTATCAATATTTGCACTTTCAACTTTCAGCATTGTTGCCTTTCCTATTACTTCAGCACTGGCTGACCTGATTTCTCCGCCCAGGGCACCCATTTCACCTATGCACTCACCTTCTCTTACAATATCTATCTTCTTGCCTTTTTTTGTGACAACTATTGATCCCGATACTATTATATAAAATTCACTTCCCTTTGTGCCTTCCCTGAATACAAAATCCCTGTCATTGAATGTTTTAGCATGGCAGCATTTTAAAAGTTCACCTATTTCGAGTTTAGTAAAATGATCAAAAAAATCATTGCTTTCCATTAACTTCTGAATAAGCTTTTCAATGTCCATCGCAAACATCCTTTTAATTTGAATTAGTTTATCAAAATATATCTTTACTGATAGTCTTATAAAGTATCAATAATCTATTATATTAATATATTATCAGGATAACAAGAAATTTTTTAAAATAATGCATTTTCAGTTGCATCAAAAACTGAAGAAAGGATCAATGAGCCGGCTCACACATTGATTATCATGAATATTATGAACTCACCTAAAAAAACTGCAGAATTTTACAGATCTAACTTAAAACAGCAAAAATTTACTTCGGCATATCAATTATCAGTATTCAATCTTAAACTTCATAATTACCGGGTTAACAAGCTTTTTAAAATCTTCAAATTTCATTTTAATCAGTTCAGTATGTGTCCCCGCGTTAAATACAATCTCACTATCCATTGAGAGTTCCTCTGATACAATTTCTTCCATTCCATAGAGATTTCCAAATGGGGGCATGGCACCCATTTCACAGTCCGGAAAGGCAGCTATAAAATCAGACTCCTTTGCCAAACTTATATCATTGGTCCTGTAAACATTTTTCAAGAGGGTGAAATTAACCCTTTGATTTGCCGTTAGCACAACCATCTTCATTTCTCCATCAACTTTCACTATAACTGTTTTTGCCATTTCTTTTCCCGGTACATGTGCCGTATGTGCAGTCATCTGCGCTGAATAAGCCAGTGGGTGGGGAATTACATCAAAGTTGATATTGTGTTCTTTAAGGAAGTCCTTTAATTTTTCGCCCTTCATAAAATACCTCCAACCAAAATATTATTTTGCCTCGAAATATCAGAAAGGAGCAGCGAGCATCATTTTTTCTTTAATTATCTGCTCCTGTCAATACTACAGAGGCAGTTACGCAGGGATTACTTTTTTACAATTTGAATTAACTGTAAGATTATCCCTGTAGCTATATACTATAAGAAATGCTGTAAATTGTCAAATTTATTTTTCAATTCGTTTGTTTTGCATGAAATCACATTTAAATATCACTAATCTCAATGGCATCCTTTATTCTTATGCCTTTCTTTACGTTTAATGGATTATTGTTAAAGTAATTTAAAAGGGCTTCGGTTTCCTTTAGCCAGTACTGTGTCTTATTAAACTGGACATCGACAAAATCGGGGTAATTCTGTTTTAATCCATTTTTCATAATGCAATAAAGGTTGTCAGCATTTGGAATCAAAGATATTAAAATATCAATATCTTTGGGGTTTTCCTTTTTAGTTATATAACTGCCAAAAACCAATACCCTTATTTGCTTGCATTGAGACTTTATACATTTTAAATCTTCAATGAACATATTATGAATCTCACTTCTATGCTCATTACACGAATACTTTTCTTTGAATTCAGCCAATATAAATTTACGTATCAATTTATTAGTTTAGTTATTATAAAATTTGTTTTTAATACACTTGGAATGAAATCTTTTGTTTTTATTCTTCTTTCATCATGCTATTTCTTTTCTTAATAACATTTAATACCCTTTCCGGAGTAATTGGTATTTCGTTGACGGGGTAACCGATGGCATTACTTACGGCATTTGCAATGGTTTGAGTGGTAGTTACAATAGGTCCTTCACCCACTTCCTTTGCCCCGAAAGGACCATAGGGATCAATTGTCTCCACGATTATATGCTCCACTTCGGGGACTTCAAATGAACGGGGAAGCTTGTATTCCAACCGCGAGGGATTCAATACCTGTCCATTGTCCATAATGCATTCTTCGTACATCACCTGCCCCTGCCCTGAAAATATCTGTCCATCCAGCTGGCCTTCAACTGCCAGTGGATTTATTGCACGGCCCACATCATGGGCGGCAGTTACTTTCAGAAGCTTTACAATCCCCGTATCAGGGTCTACTTCCACTTCTGCAACCTGTGCTCCAAATGAATACGCCATTGCAGGTTTACTTGTTGGTGAATTATAGAAACCCCTTCCCATAACAAATCTGCCTTCCTCGCAATTGAGTGTGTCAAAAACTACATCTTCAAAGGTGATTACTTTATCCGGCTCATCACGGGAAAATACTTTTTTATCCTTGAATACTATCTTTTCCGCATCAACATTAAGGTTTTTTGATGCCGTCTTAATTAACTGGCTCAATGCATCCATGGACGCATTTTTAACTGCATTCCCCGTGGTAAATGTACCCCTTTGGGAAAATGCTCCCACGTCAAAAGGAGCAATGTCTGTATCGCCTGAAATAACCGTTACATCTTCAGTAGATATACCCAGGGTTTCAGCAGATATCATGGCCATGGCAGTATGTGAACCCTGGCCCATATCGGGTAAGCCTGTAAAAAGAAAAACCCTGCCGTCCTCACCAATCTTCAGAAAAGCGGCAGATGTGTCATGGACAAACATTCCCTTTCCGCCTGAACTCATTACACCACAACCGATTCCGATGCCCCTGTAAGGGGGAAGCTTGCCGTACTTGTTTTTCCAATCTGATTTTTCAGTGACCTCTTCAATACATTCCTTTAGCCCGCAACTGGCATATTCGGTTTCATTATTAGGAGTGATATATCCCTTCTCTACGGCATTCTTCATATGCACATGTACGGGGTCTATTCCCATATCGACTGATATTTGATAAAGGTGCTGGCCAACGGCATACTGTAATGGCGACAAACCGCCTCCATGATGAAAATAGTAGGGAATATTATTTGTGTACACGAACTTACCACTGTAATGATATGCCTCCATCTTATAGAGTAATGGTAAATATGTACCAGTTAACAATAACACCAGCCATCCCGTTTCCACGTAAGCACCGCAATCATTTACAAGTTCTATATCAACAGCCTTAATTGTGCCGTCCTTCATTATTCCAGTTTTAAAGCGGTACCTGTTTTTACCGGCAGACCTGCATACAATGAATTCCTCATCTAATTCTGCCATAATCTTTACCGGCCTGCCTGCTTTTTTTGAAAGGAGCACGGCAATATAGTGATGCGGGCAAAGGGCCGGCCTTCCCGAGAAAGCACCTCCGGTGTTTAACGAGTGTATCTGTATATTGCTTTCGGGAATTCCCATAGCCATGGCCATGCCTTTCTGGAAAAGCACTGCCGTTTGTGTAGGTGTCCACAGGGTAAGCTTGTTTGGCAGGGTATAATCCGCAATTGCAACATGAAGCTCGGCAAAACAGTTATGGTTAGGGTAAACGACATACTCGTCTTCCCGGATATAATCAGATTCCTCAAGTGCCTTTTCTACATCTCCAAAAGTCTCTTCCCTTTCATCAGCAAAATTATTATCAAAATACTCATCATGTATGACAGGCGCATCTTCTGCCATTGCATCTTCTACCGATAAAACCGAAGGAAGGGAATCATATTCTACTTTAATAAGCTCTGCTGCTTTTATTGCAGTTGCCTCATCCACTGCAGCCACTGCAGCCACTTCATCGCCAATGTATTTCACCATGTCACCGCAAAGGAGGGGCTGGTCCGGGCCCACTGAAATTCCCTCGGCATCCTTTGCAGTTATGACTGCATGAACGCCCGGCATTTTTTCAGCCTTCGAAATATCTATATTAACTATTTTTCCCCGTGCAATGGGACTGCGGACAATCCTGCCGTGGAGCATACCGGGTAAGCGTACATCATCGGTAAATTGCGAACGGCCCGTTGCCTTTAAAGGGGCATCCAGTTTAGGCTGGCGCTTTCCAATAACAGTGCATTCTTTATTTTTACTGTCCATTACCTGCAACCTCAGTCGTAATCCCGAACTTTCTTAACTGCTTCTTTTATCTTAATATGGCCCGTGCACCTGCAGAATGTGCCTGCCAGTGCTTCGTTTATCTCATCATCATCGGGTTCAGGGTTTTCATCAAGCAATGCCTTTGCAGTCATCACTATGCCCGGAGTACAGAAACCGCACTGAACGGCACCGTTTTCAATAAAGGATTTTTGAACCTTATGTAATTCGCCTTTGCCATCCAACCCTTCAATTGTACTAATTGATGCTCCTTCCCAGTCTACAGCCAAAGTAAGACAGGACAATATGGCCTTATTATCGATAATTACGGTACAGACTCCGCATGTGCCGCTTTGACAGCCCTTTTTAGTACCTGTTAACCCCAGGTCGTCCCTGATTACATCAAGCAATGTCTGGTTCGGAGTAACGGCAACATCAAATTGGTCGCCGTTCACATTAAGGGATATTATTCTTTTTTTCATAATTTAGTCCGATTTATCATTTGCCATTTATTAACTTATGGAGCGCCTTTTTTACCAGTGCCCTTACAAGATCTCTCTTGTATCCGGCTGATGTATAAATATTAGTTACTGTGCCCAGCTCTGTTACAGCAGTTTCTGATGCATTTTCAATAGACTTGTCGGTGAGACCGGACTCTAAAATAATTGCTGCTGTTTTTTTAAGTTGAACAGGCGAGGATCTCAGGGATCCTAAAATCAAACTAACACCGGACACCCCTTTTGCATTTTTGTTTATTGAAACGGCAATACTTCCCAATGCAAAATCTATTCCCCTTCGGTTTGCCACTTTCAAAAAGGTTGATTGATATTCCCGTGGACTTGGAGGTATTATTATCTCTGTTAGAATTCCACCTACTTCAAGCAAGTTTGGCTTTAAGCCGTTATCTGCGAAAAATTCCGAAATTTTTATTCGTCGCTCATTGCCGGATTTTTTAACAACTACTTCCGCATCCATGACCATCAATACAGGTGCAATATCGGATTTATTAATTGCATGGCAGCGTTTTGAATTTTTAACTGCATGGCAAAGGTTTCCGCCGGTTTTATAACAGGATTTTCTGGATGCCCTCCATGATTTTGATTGGTTAAAATACCAGCAGCGGGTATCCAAACACAGGTTTCCACCGATAGTTGCCACATTGCGTATATGCATTGATGCAACATACTTGATTGCCATAAAAAGGGCTGGAAATTTATCTCTTATAATATTTTCTGCGGCAAGTTGAGAAAGCGTACAACACGCACCTATATGGAGGTTATCATTTTCATCAATATTCAGCGAGTTTAATTCATCAAGAGAACGGATGCTCATTACTACCCGGGGCATTGCAACACCAAGTTTCATATTTATTAACAGGTCTGACCCGCCTGCAAGAATAGATGTTTCGTTACGGGACTTCTCAAGATGTTCAAAACACTGCTCTAATGACGCTGGTTTTTCATATTGAAATTCGGGAATTCTCAAAAATCCTCCAGGTTCAGTTCATTTTGATTATACCATACAAATTGCAACTCAAGATCTAACAGGGGATAGAAATTTGTAAAATACTATTTTATATAAAATAAAAAAATGATATAATATGTTATAAATTGGTTATTCAGGGTATGAACTGTCGCTGGAAATCTTTCTTATCCACCAGTCTCTCTGGCTTGTTGGGCCAATAAGGTTGGTTCCAAAACCTCCCACGTATAAATTTCCATGTGAATCAGTTGCAATGGAAGATAACTGGTCATGACCGCCCCCGTCAATTACTATATTCCAATCATCGTATTCCATCCCCGTTGAGCTGAACTTCTTTATCCACCAATCATAGTTGCTTGTACCGGAGGCAAGGTTGGGCCCATAACCGGCAAAAAAGATGTCTCCGTTAAAATCAATAGCTGAAGAAATGAGATATTCATCCCCTGAATTATTATCTAAAACTATATCCAGGTTGTTTGTGGAGCAGGAATTTATTGAATTATTGCATAAGGAAAGATTATCGCCGTTAAAACTTAGTTCAGCTCCAAGGACATTAAACTTTCTCATTCGCCAGTCCCTGGAACTGGCTGATGTTGCATGATTTTCAGTTTGTGAACCTATATAAATATTATCGGATGAATCAATTTTTATAGTGTATATGGCATCGAAATTTGACCCCCCCCAGGCCAAATCGGCATCCCATGCAAGGTCGGTTCCACTATTTGTACATGGGTCTGATAAACCGCAGGATGGATAATCAGAACTAAAATCAAGCTCATTGCCGTTTGCATCAAATTTCTTTATCCATGCATCTTTGTTCGCTGAATAAACAAGGCCATCGGAATAACCGCCCACGTAAACATTATTTTGTGAATCAAATGCAATTGCAAGTGCACTATCATGAAGATTGGGCCCGGGGATAATTTTATTCCAATTTGTAGTATCCTCAACCCCCTGGGGGCTAAATTTCTTAATCCACCAATCGGCATTTCCAATACCGGTTTTAGTATATCCCACTGCATACAAACTCCCCGTCCTGTCAAAAGATATAACCTCTATTAAGTCTTCACGGTTTGAAATTGTACTGGTCCCGTCATAAACAACATCAAGAGAATTAGTTGAACAGGGTTCTGTTGAGTTGTTACAGAGAGGATAACTGTCTCCATTAAAATTGAGTTCATTACCACTGGAATCAAACTTTTTCATCCACCAATCTTGCCTGCTTGAATCATCAACAATGTTGTATCCATTACCTCCAACGTAAATATTGTCGTATGAGTCAATTGCAATTGATTTTATAGAGTCATAAGTGCCAAAAGACTTGAATGTCTTGTTCCAGTTGACCATATCTTCTACACCGGTACAATCAAATTTTTTCATCCACCAATCATTGCCGCTGGTTCCATTATTCAGGTTCTCCCCGTATCCTGCGACATAGACATTATCTTTTGAGTCTATTGCAATTGTTTCAATCGAATCATTCCCCCCATTCGCATCGAATTTCTTCTCCCAAAATGACATGGAACATTTATTGTTTATTATCATATTCCTGGTATCGTGAATTAAGTTTTTACAGGATATATTAATGAATAAAGAAGCAGTTATGAGAAAACAGAATAAAATTTTTAAATTCATAATATCCCCCACGCTAAAAAAAACTTAATGAGCCGTCCCTGTCAAAATAAATACTCCATTCCAAGGCTTACCGAAATAAAACCCAATGTTCCGTCGCTTTCAACAATCATACCATAATTAAACCCTGCAGTCACCGAAAGATATTTTATCACGTACCAGTTTAAATGTCCTCCGAAGAGGAAAAGGGGTTCAAATGCTGAATCGGTTTGATGTTCCCCTGCATTTTCCCACATCATCGTACTGTAAGCACCTCCCAGAGAAATTTCAGGTATTACATCAAGGGTGTTTAATATACTGAACCTGTACTCCAGTTTTAAAAGAACGGGAATCATAATCATGTTGTTTACTTTATCATCCCCGCCATTCTCTTCAAGTTTCCCTTCAAAATTCAGCACCCCGGTTTCAATGGCGGGATCAAAACCGCTGACAAATAAGTTTCTCATCTTAAAATAAACCAGCCCTCCATACCCGGCACTAAAAACCTCGCCGGATATTTGAAGTGGGATTAAATACATCCCCCTGACTCCCATTAAAAATGTACTGTTCCTCCTCATCCATGTACTCACAGTGCTGCTTGCGCCAGACTCTTCCCCCTTCTCATCTACGGCACGGACAAAAAAGTAGTGTGTCACCGATGAATCAAGCCCCCTGATACTGAAAGAGGTCCCGGAAGTTTTCCCCGCCTTTTTTGGGCCCTTGACGGTTTTCTTGTACACATTATAAGAACTGACCTTGATTTTTTTATCATCAGGCGGGGTCCATGTGATTATTGCATTTATTTTCTTGCCATCACTTGAGGCACTTGCAGTGCATTTTACTCCATCCGGTTCTTCGGGAAGTACCTTCTCGATTTTTACGGCCTTACTGCCCGTAATCCGCCGGTTAAGTTTTCGCGCAATCCTGCTAACTGCCCTGTCAATTGTACCCGTTGTTGAAGCTGTTTCCCTTGCTGCGAATTCGGAGACCCCCCTTTCAACATCAACAATACGAACCATTATAAAAATTGCCTTACCCATTGAGGAAACCTCACCAATGAGAATCTTTCTTGCCGACATGATCTTCCCAAGCTGGACCGCACACTCCTGGTCAGTACACCCGGTCTTTTGAAAGCCCTGTTCCTTCAAAATTGCTTTCATCTGTGTCCTTTCAATGACCGTAAAGCTGCCAATGTTAATGAGGTCGTTCCTAATCATGCTGGAGATAATTTTTGTTGTTTTTCCGGAAACACCCACAGGCTTAAGGTCAAGAACAGCAATTCTCATCCTCTCCCTTGAATACGCAGTTACTGATAATAGCAGAATAATCAAAAAACCAATAAAATACCGTTTCATAGATAACTCCATTTTTACCATGCCGGCGAAATAGATATTAGAAAAGCATGTCATTATTGATTTGTTTATATTACTTTATTTTGATTATTAACAGCAGGTTTAATTAAAGTCAAGGACAAAAAGCAGTTATTTACTGGCAGGATACTGGCCTATGGAAAATTCATTTTTGGGGGAGGTATATTTTTTCAGGTTAAATAACCCATCATATATTAACTACCATGCCTTCAATGGCAATATCAACTTCAAGCTCGTGTCCCCTCTTTGTTTTCATGTGCATGTATGACCTTGCAGAAGACAGGACATTTTCCAGTTTTTCATCATCATATTCGGGATCGTGATGAAATAAAAGCAGGCGTTTTACATTGAATGTTGTTGCAATATCTATTGCTATAGAAGCTGACGAATGTCCCCAGTCCAGTTTATTTATTGCTTCATCAAAGGTATACTGGGTATCAAAAATTACCAGGTCAGCATTTTCGAATAGTTCTTTAAAAGATTCAATTTTATCTATCTCCTCAAGGTTGAACTCACAATCACTTGAATAAACAAATGTTTTCCCCTTATCCTCTATACGGATACCGTATGATCCCCCAGGATGGGGCATCATTTTCACAAAAATTCTCGTATCATTAAGAAAAAATTCACTGTCCGTTTCAATTTCAAAAAAGTTTTTCGTAGCCAGCATGTAGTTAAGGTCTATGGGAAAATGGGTAAATACCTGCTGATGGTCAAGGCGCTCTTTCAAATCGGGCACGGAGGAATATATATTGAACACATTCCCCGGTACAAAAAACGGCACAAAAAAAGGAACCCCCTGGATATGGTCCCAGTGGGTATGCGTTAAAAATATGTTTGCATGACCCTTCCCTGTACCAAAATCTCCGGCCATCAATTCCTTGCCTAAATTCTTAAGTCCGGAACCGCAGTCAATTATAATCAATTCCCCTGAATCTGTTACAACCTCCATTGAGGTTGTATTCCCGCCATAGGTACTTTTAATGTAAAAGGGAAGAGATTCAATATAGGAATTGATTGACTCCTCAGAAGAGATGTCCCCAAGTTTAGCATTTGTCAGAGCATATTTAATTTTGCTTTTTATTGTTTCGCCGGATAAAGGAGTGGGGATAGATCCCCTAACACCCCATAATTTTAGTTTCATAATAGCATTTTCTCCAATCCCTCATTCTTTTTCAATAAAAAAACTTGACATCAAATAATTAATCTATAAAAAGTCTTGGATTTATAACTTTATCAACTATCAAACCATATAAAAAAAGGATAACCTATGAACTTTGCAAAAAGAATTTTACAGATAAAGCCTTCACCCACACTTGGAATTACCGCCCTGGCAAATGATTTAAAGGCAAAAGGAGTAGATGTCATAGGTTTTGGCTCTGGAGAACCCGATTTTGATACTCCTAAATTTATAAAGGATGCTGCCATCAGGGCAATTGAAAGTGGTAAAACAAAATATACACCCGTTGGAGGTATATCTGAATTAAAAGAGGCAGTTGTAACAAAATTCAAGAAAGATAATAACCTTTCATATGAAATATCAGAAATAACTGTCAACTGCGGAGGAAAACACTCATTTTACAATCTAATGCAGGTGCTTATAGATAATAAAGATGAAGTGATAATCCCTTCTCCATACTGGGTATCATACCCTTCAATGGTTTTACTTGCAGGAGGCAAACCTGTTATAATTGATACTTCCGAAGATAACTCCTTCAAAATAACCCCTGAGCAGCTTAGCAAAACAATTACCTCCAAAACAAAGGCAATTGTTATCAATTCTCCCTCAAATCCAACGGGAGCTGCATATTCAAGAGATGAGCTTAAAAATTTAGCAGAAATTTTAGTGAATAAAGATATTATAATAATCACAGATGATATATATGAATCCATTGTTTTTGACGGTTTTGAGTTTACCAATATTGCAAACATTTCCGATGAACTCAAAAAGAAAACTATTGTACTAAACGGAGTTTCAAAAAAGCATTCAATGACAGGCTGGCGCATAGGTTATATGGCAGGTGATTCTTCTATAATTAAGAAGGTTGAGATTTTACAAAGCCAGTCCACTTCAAATCCAACTTCAATTTCACAGTGGGCATCTGTTGCAGCTTTAACTGGCAGTGTTGATGAATTTGATGTAATGCTGGACGCATTTATCAGACGCAGGGACTTTATTGTCAATGGGCTTAACAATATCAATGGAATATCATGCTTTAAGCCAAACGGGGCCTTTTATGCCTTTCCAAGAGTCGATGAAATCTACAAAATGAAAAACTGGAAGATGGTAAACGACAGGTATGATGATGAATTTAAATCATCAAAACTCTGTTCTTTTCTGCTTGAAGAGGCAAAGGTTGCAGTTGTTCCCGGTATTGCATTTGGCAATGATAATAATTTAAGAATGTCCTTTGCCACTTCCGATGAAAATATCAAAGAAGGATTAAAAAGGATCAAAGAGGCAGTTCAGTCCCTGGATTAATAAACTATCTCAGGAGCACATAAAGAAAAAATTATTTTTCACCTCTACCGGAGAAAAAATCCTTGTATTTCATATCTGAGCATTGAATATGATTTAGTAGCCAATCCCGAAGAAAGTTTAATAATTCCAGGGAAAATGCGACTTTCCCTGAATTGTACCTCTCGTAGAAATCCTTTACCTGCTCTGTTAAATCATCATGCTCATTCTTATGTTTTACATACTCAGGATAGGCGTGTTTAGCCATAAGTTTTTCTTCATTTTTAAAATGTATATCGGTATAATTAATGAGCTTAACTAAAACTTGCCCCATTGTTTCCTTTGCCTGACCAATTTGCAAAGCATGATTAAGTTGATTAACAAAATCTATGAGGTTTTTGTGGTCATCATTAAATAACCCGATGCCCACATTCAACTCTTCATTCCAGGAAAGGTAATCCATTTTTCCTCCAAGCTTACTATATTAATTGCCACAGAGTCATTGGCTATTAAGAATTATTTTTAACCCGTGTACATAGATGCTAACAGATCATATAGAAAAATAACCGAAAATATTTATTATTCCCAGTACAAATATAAAGAAAAACATCAGGATAAACAGAACATAGGGAAAAATAA
>JBHPHB010000063.1:0-15128 GCA_042569985.1 Spirochaetota bacterium
ATACTACCCTGTTCAAATGTTATTTTTCTGCTGAATATAGTTTTTACTCTCTATCGTGATTAAAAACTATATTCAGCAGAAAAATAACATTTGAACAGGGTAGTATTATGACAAATGAATCTCATGAAAAAGAATATGATGATGAGGTATATGACGATAGTTATTATACGGAAAACTATGATGAAGAAGAGTTGAAGGATGAGGAAGGCTTCGAAGATGAAGAGGATAAAGGCGAAGACAAAGTAGAGAAAAATGATGAAGACGAAGATGAATATGAAGACGAAGAAGATGATATAAAGAAAGTCCATGTTAGTTTTGCCTGCGATGATTGTGATTACAGGTGGGATGATATAGTAACAAATACAGAGGGTACTTATAATTACGACGATGAAAATGCCGATCTCATCTGTCCCATGTGCGGTTCTATGAACATAAACCAGATATGAGCAACCGTAAAATTATTATCAAGGGAGCACGTGAGCATAATTTAAAAAATATCTCCTTAGAAATACCCAGAGACAAACTAGTTGTTATAACAGGAATCTCCGGTTCCGGTAAATCCTCTCTTGCTTTTGATACAATCTATGCCGAAGGGCAGCGCAGATATGTAGAATCTCTTTCAGCTTATGCAAGACAGTTCCTGGGGCTTATGGAAAAGCCCGATGTTGATTTTATTGACGGGCTGTCTCCTGCAATATCTATCGAACAGAAAACAACCCATAGAAATCCACGGTCAACCGTTGGCACGGTTACGGAAATATATGACTACTTCAGGCTTCTCTACGCGCGAATTGGAGTGCCCTATTGCCATAAGTGCGGCAAGAAAATTTCTTCTCAATCTGTAGACCAGATTGTTGAATTTATAATGACTTATAAAGTGGGAACGAAAATTCAAATCCTAGCCCCCATTGTGAGGGGGAGAAAGGGAGAACATGCGGATAAAATTGATCATGCCAGGAAAGACGGATTTGTACGTGTCAGGATAGATAACGAACTGCATACACTAGAGGAAGAAATTAAGCTTGATAAAAACAAAAAGCATACCATTGAGATTATCGTTGACAGGTTAGTCATGAAAAAAGGGATCAGGCCGAGGCTGGCTGATTCTGTTGAAACTGCAATTGATATTGCCGAAGGGCTTATACTTGTAATTTTTAACGATGAAGAAAGCCTGTTTTCCACAAAGCTATCTTGTCCGGACTGCGGTGTATCCATACCTGAGTTATCTCCCCGGATGTTCTCATTTAATAGCCCCTACGGGGCATGCGAAAAATGCAGCGGCCTTGGTTACATAATGCAATTTGACCCTGAATTTATAGTGTCCGATCCGGAAAAATCACTTTATGAAGGGGTACTGGAAGTTTGGGGCAAGACTACAAGTTACTGGTACAAGGAACAGATTGGAGCACTTGAAAGAAACCTGGGATTTGACGGGAATACGCCCTGGAACAAATTACCCCGGAATATTAAGCATACCATACTTTACGGGTCAGGTGACAGGGAGGTTAATTATAAAATTAAAAGGACAAAATCGGAATATAAATTTTCCAGGAAATTTGAAGGTGTAATACCAAATCTTGAAAGACGCTATTTTGAAACCAAATCGGATTATATGCGGCAGTGGATGGAAGGTTATATGAGTAATCTGGTTTGTGATGAATGTAATGGCAGGAGGCTGAAAAAAGAAAGCCTCGCTGTAAGGGTTGCCGGTAAAACAATTGATGAGATTACTTCACTATCAATAAAGAAAGCATATGATTTTTTTAAGTCAATAAAGCTCAATGCAACAGAAAGCAAGATAGCCAGGCAGGTATTAAAAGAGATCAGTGCGAGGCTGAAATTTCTCAATGATGTTGGCATCGAATATCTTACCCTTGACAGGACTGCGGGTACACTTTCCGGTGGTGAGTCGCAGAGGATCAGGCTGGCCACACAAATAGGTTCCAGCCTCACCGGTGTATTATATGTTTTAGATGAACCCAGCATAGGTTTACACCAGCGGGATAACCAGAAATTACTCAGTACGTTAAACCGCATGAAGGACCTTGGCAATACAGTTATTGTGGTTGAACACGATGAAACTACAATTAGGGAAGCCGACGTAGTTATTGACCTTGGACCCGGAGCGGGGATCCACGGAGGATATGTAGTTGCAAGCGGAACACCCCGGGAGATAGAGGCGGATCCAAAGTCTCTCACCGGGAACTATTTATCGGGTAAGTCCTTTATTGCTATTCCCGTTGAACGAAGGGAGCCAAGGGATTTTATTGAGATTAATGGGGCTAGCGAAAACAACCTGAAAAAAATCAATGTCAAATTCCCCCTGGGTGTTTTAACTGCAGTAACAGGGGTTTCAGGTTCGGGTAAGTCCACATTGATAATTGAAATTTTATATAAGGCCCTTTCATCAATATTAATGAGGTCGAAAAAATATCCGGGAAAATTTAAAGAGATTAAAGGGACAGACAACGTCGACAAGGTCATTGATATAGACCAGTCTCCCATTGGAAGAACACCAAGGTCAAATCCGGCAACCTATACGGGATTATTTACTCCAATCAGGGAAATGTATTCTAAATTACCGGAATCCAAAATCAGGGGATATAAACCGGGGAGGTTCTCCTTCAATGTTGTCGGGGGGAGATGTGAATCATGCCAGGGAGATGGTGTAAAAAAAATTGAAATGCATTTTCTTCCCGATGTTTATATTACATGTGAAGTATGCAAAGGGAGAAGGTATAACCATGAAACACTTGAAGTAAGGTATAAGGGCAAAAATATATATGAAGTGCTTGAAATGACAGTGGAGGAAGCAAAAGACTTTTTTGCAAAGATACCACAGGTCCGCAACAAGCTTGATACGCTATTTGATGTTGGCCTGGGGTACATTAAATTGGGGCAGCCGGCAACCACATTGTCAGGCGGTGAAGCTCAGAGGATAAAACTTGCTACTGAACTTTCCAAAAGGGCAACGGGAAAGACACTGTATATTCTTGATGAACCCACAACGGGCCTTCATTTTGCTGATATTAAGAAGCTCATCGACGTACTGAATTCACTTGTGGATAAAGGAAATACAATTATCATAATTGAGCATAACCTGGATGTAATAAAAACTGCTGACTGGGTAATTGACCTTGGCCCCGAGGGAGGAGATGACGGCGGTTATGTAATTGCCCAGGGGGAACCGGAGAAAATTGTTAAGGTAAAAGATTCTTATACGGGGCAATATCTTAAAAGTCTATTGAATAAGAAGTAAAATTAGCCGATAATTATACAGGTTATTCCTTCTTTATATGGAAAAACCTGAAAAATCCAATATTATAGCAGGATAAATTAAATAGATGGTTTTAAAGAAAAAATTTTATATATTTTTTATTTTTTTAATAGCCCTTTCATGGATTAATACTGAAAGCCTTTTCCCTGAAACACGGGATTTTGTCAAATTTGAGGTGGCAAAGGGTTATTTTAAAAAGGGATTTGTATATTACAATAATATGCAGTATTTAACTGCAGTTGAATTTTTCCGTAAGGCTATTGGTGAGTATCCCCAATACTTTTCGGCCAGAGATTATTTAGCCAGATCATATAAACATGCGGGCTTTTTTTCTGAAGCCCTTAAGGAATGGGAGATTTTAAAAGGGATAAACCCAAAAAATACAATTGTTTCAAATGAGATAGATTATTTAAGGTTTCAAAAATCAGATAAATATATCAAATTTGGCGATGAAGATTTAATCCCATATAATAAATTTAGTTCTAATAAATTAAAGCAGTATAGCTTTAAAAATCCCGTGGATATTGCAGTAGATAATGAGAAAAATATATATATAACATCCTTTTCTTCGGGTAAACTTACAAAACTCGATCCCAATGGTAAGGGATTATGGACAACAACATTCAGCTTTAGTGGTAAGCTTTATGGTATAGACTATTTTAAAAATAGATTAGCCATAACTGATTTTAAAGAGGATTCCGTATTAATTATAGATAAAGACGCAAAGATTTTGAAGAAGTTTGGTTCTCCCGGAAGCGGGGAAGGCCGGTTTCACGGGCCGCAGGGCGTATGTTTTGATAAGACGGGAAATATATATGTGGTTGATTCGGGAAATCATAGAGTTCAAAAGTTTGATGATAAAGGCAGCTATATTCTTAAATTCGGACGCAAGGGCGCGTACGAGGGCCAGCTAAATAACCCCTCTGATATTGTATATTATAAGAAAAAATTATATGTTACAGATACAAATAACAGGCGCATCTCCTGTTTTGATGATTCCGGAAATTTTTTAAGAAATATTGATATTGGCGAGTTAATGGTGCCCAGGGGGATATCGGTTTTTAACAGGTACCTGGTTGTGTCTGATGAAAAGAAAGGCCTGCTTTTATTTGACACAAAAAACGAATCAAAAAAATGGTTTGACCCTTATGACAGGGATGAAAGAAAGTTTTCAAGGTTAATATCTTCCGTTGCAGATAGAGACGGTTACCTGTATTGTCTTGACTATAATAAGGAATCAGTTTTTGTTTTTTCAAATGTCCAGAAGAGATATACAAACCTAAATGTTGAAATTACTTCGGTAGACCACAAAAAATTTCCCGTAGTCGCATTTTATACCAATATCAGAACAAAGGATGGCAAACCTGTCTATGGCTTAAAACTTGAGAATTTTAAGATTTTTGAAGATAAGGCGCCAATAAACAATTATCAAATAGATTATTTAAAGAAAAAACAGCCATCAGTTTCCCTGGTATTCTGTATTGACAGGTCAATTTCAAATAGCAGGTATCATAATGATATTCCATGGGTTTCTGACTTTGTATTAAAAAATATGAAAAAGAATGATTCTGTTAAAATAATCAATTTTAACGAAAATACGTGGGTTGGGAATAAATTCGACTGGAGCAGGCGGAGAACCCTGAAAGCATTGGGAAGAAGGTCATATAGAAGCGCCAAGAAGACAGGTAAGGGCCTGTATAAGTCAATCAGTGACCTTCTGCCCCGCATTAATAAACGTGCCGTTGTTCTTATAACAGACGGAACTTTGTCGGATGAATCCTTTCAGCAGTATTCATCTCAAAACATTATCCAATATGCTAAAACACATTATATTCCCATCTATATTATATCATTTAAAAAACCCCATCCATATTTACAGAGAATTGCCAATGAAAGTGGAGGAAAGCTTTTCAGGCCCAATAATGTTGACGGACTTAGGAGGCTCTATGAAAGGATAAAGTTTTCCGAAGAAAACAGATATATTATTCTTTATAATACGTTTAAGATGTCTTCGTTTAAAGGCTGGTGGTCCGATGTAAAACTGGAGATAAACTATAAAGGCCAGAAAGGAGTTGCATGGGGAGGTTACTTTGTCCCCTGAAAGTGATGGAATGGAATATGTGAGACACTCAATGGTTGCCGATCTGCAGAGAAAGGGGATACTCTCTGAATCTCTTCTAAAAGTGATGCTCAAAATTCCGAGGCATCTTTTTATTTCGGAAGCGTTAAGATATGGCGCTTACGATGATGTATCTCTCCCACTGGGCTTTGGGCAGACCATTTCCAAGCCCTCAATTATCGCAATGATGGTGCAGGCATTAAACCTCACAGGCCGGGAAAGGGTACTTGAAATTGGTTCCGGGTCGGGATATCAATCCGCTATAATCGCAGAATTGTCAAAGTCTCTGGTGACAATTGAGAGGATTAAAGAACTCTACCGGAGGGCCAGGGACATTCTGTTCAACCTCAATTATTCAAATGTTAAGGCCGTCCATACGGATGATTTCAATTCGGTCCAGGGAGAATTTGACGCAATTATTATGTCAGCAGGCGCGGAAAGCCTCCCTGCGGGTTTGGTGGAAAAGCTTGTTATTGGCGGGAAACTGGTTCTGCCCGTAGGAAACGGTAGTGCTCACCAGATTAAGAGAATTATAAGGGACAGTGAAACTTCGTTCATAGAGGATAGTATTGGTAAGGCAAAGTTTGTGCCCCATATTACATCTCAGTAATTACTTGTTAATTTTTCCGATTATCCACTTTATCGATTTTTGAAACTGCTCATCACCGCCGCCTTCATTTCCCCTGTCCGGGTATATTTCAATATTTTTTTCACATTGCAGATGATTAAAGAGGCCCAAAATGCATTGGGGCGGGGATTTGGTATCTTTAAATCCTGTTATTGCCAGGACGAAACAATTTATTTTGTCAGCGAAGTTTAGAGAATCAAAGTAGGTCAGGTTCTTTTTAGCAGTGCTTTTATTCTTACGACTTGAGTTGATGAAGCCATTAATTTCATTTGTGGCATCATTTGTTGATATATTCTGGCTTAGGGGAAGATAGCAAAAGGAAGGTGATTCCAGTACAAGAGCAGTTATTCTCTTTGAAAAGGCAGCAGTAAATAAAGCAGCTGCACCGCCCAGTCCCTTACCAATTATACCAATCTTACTGCAGTCAAGTTCATTGTTTAACCGCAGCATATCTATTGACCTGTATACGTCAAGATATACATCTTTTACATAATACATATCTTTATTCAGGATATGTTCCGCAAGAAATCCAGGGCTAACAAAGTCGTCCATTTTCATCATGGCCTCAATATTTTCATGGCCCCTCAATGTTATGAAAAAATATGCTGATTTTTTATCCAGTTTCAAATGATCCTGGCGGTTCAGGGTATTGTAATCGTGAATGTAAATGATTACTTTGGGTTTTTTAACCTTTTTTGGGATGAGCAATTTACCCTTAATTAGTGTTTTCTTGAAACTCAGGAAAGAAACATCATGGGAAACGAAGTCATTATGGCCTTGTTTTTTGGCTTTATTAAAAACCGGTTCCAGGGGAATTTTTTTCATATGGGACACTGCTTTCTCCCAGAAAGGATCAAAGTCATTTTCTCTATCCAGTGGCGGCAGGAAAAAAAAGTAATTATCAATATTTTTAGTGGCCATTATTCAGGTTAACTGTTTGCGAAGTAATAAATAAAGAAATAGTTATTACTCAATAGTAAATATAAAATAACAATTACAATAATTGATGTGATTAAAAATATTCCAAAGGTTCCCAGGTAGTAAATAGGTGTCTGTATTAGAGTTTTGATGACTTCTTTTTTATTAGCTCCGTCTTTATAAAGCCTGTATGTTTTTTTTATTATCATCAATACCATTAATAATATAAGTATATAGATAAGGATGTTTTTTATTATAAAGTTAAAAACAGGTTTCTGTTTCACAGCAAAAATTGTAATTGGATAGATCAATAAATCCATGACAACTATGCATACTATTGTAACCAGGATTGTAAATATGGAAAGAGTCAGTAATTCTTTAAACCTGTCTCTCAGTCTTGTTTTCTCATATTTTTGTTCGGAATGCATATCTATTTTTTTGTCTTTTTCTGTTTTATTGTTTTTCTTTTTTTCGTTTTCTTGTCTTTTGATTTCTTATCCTCAACGTCAATGCCCATATCCTTGAGGGCTTTTTTGGCAGCTTTTTGTACCTTTGGACTTGGATCATATTTCATTTTGTATTTTAAAATGTCAATTGTTCTTTTATCTTTTATTTCCTTCAGTAATTTAACTGCCCTCAGTCTTACGCTGGTACTGTCGCTTCTGAGAGAGTTCATCAGTTTATTGATTACATTTTTGTCGCCCAGTTTAACCAGTGCTATGATTGAATAGATGTAAATGTTATAGTATTTCTGCTTCTTCTTAAAGGAATATGATTCAATTTTTTGAATGACTTTTGATATGTCCTTTGTTGCTTCCTTAATTTTAAGTTTTGAAATGGCATTTACGGCATATGCTCTAATCATTTTGTCTTCATCATCGTCATTATAAAGTTTAAGCAGGACATCCTTTGGTTCTTTTGAATTGAGTTTTCCAAGAAAGATTACCAATTGCTGGCGAAGGCTTTTTGTTGTTTTTTCAGACTCAATATTTTCTTTTGCGAATTTTATAAGTTCCGTTGCATTGAAAGAGCCCAGTGTATTTAATAGTGCTTCTGTAAGATTTGAATTGGTACTTAAGTCCTGGGCCTTAAGTTTTGCAATGAGTTTTTTCTTTGCAGAATGGGCCTTTAATTTTTTAAGTGTAAAAATCGCAGCAATCTTCACATCTTCAGAATCGTCATCAATACTGAGGGTTACTGTTTTTATTGCTTCCCTGGCATCAAAATCACCCAGGATGTATATGGCCTTTTTCTTGACATCTGCATCAACCTCGGTTTTTATCAATGCAATTACTTTTTTAATTAATCTTTTCTTTATGGACTTGGTCTTTATTAATTTAATCTTATTAAGGGCTTCTTTGCGGCTTTTGTGAGTTCCAAAGTCCAGGGTTTTCTCAATTCTCTCTGCCCATTTTTTTTCTTTTTCAACGGGGTCTTCTTTCTTTTTCTTTTTTTTGGTTACTTTGGATTTCTTTTTAACCGTTTTTTCCTTTTTTACTGTTTTTGTTTTTTTTACTGTTTTTGTAATTGATACAGTTTTTTTTGTGGTTACTGACTTAGCTATAACCAGGTTAGAGGAAAGAACAAAAAACAGGATTAGAAAATATATTTGCAGCTTTTTTGATTGCATTTTATTATTTACCTTTTTTATGTAAATATGCTTATATGAAGCCTTATATAATAATCGGTTATTTAAAGGGCAGAAACATGAATTATATCCTGAATCCATGATTATTTAATTAATATTCAATTATGTGTCAAATTTTTTATGGTATTTTAGATTTATTTGTGTAAAAATCCACAAAAGGAGCTTCGAAATTAATTGAAATGAAAAATAATATGGCCTCTATAGAAGATGTACTAAAGGAGTTAAAATCAAATGCAAATCCACATCAGATTAAAGGGATGGAAAGATTTGGCATGACATCGAAGGGAAGGTTGGGTGTATCAATACCTGATTTAAGAAAAATGGCAAAGTCAATAGGTAAAGACCACAGGCTGGCTCTTGAATTATGGGAAAGCGGTTTCCAGGAAGGGCGTATTTTAGCAGCCATGGTAGCTGAGCCCCACAGGGTTACAGGAAAACAGATGGACATGTGGGTGAAGGATTTCGATTCCTGGGATGTGTGCGATCAGGTGTGCATGAACCTTTTTGATAGAACTGATATTGTATGGGAAAAGATAGGCGACTGGTCGAAAAGTGGTGAAGAGTTTATTAAAAGGGCAGCATACGCATTAATTGCTTCCCTTGCCCTGCACAATAAGGAAGCAAATGACAGCAAGTTTGTTGAACTTTTCCCGCTGATCAAAATGGGTTCAACAGATGACCGTAACTATGTCAAAAAAGCAGTAAGTTGGGCCCTCAGACATATAGGAAAAAGAAATATAAAGTTAAATAAATCTGCAATTAAACTTGCATATGAGATAAAAAAAATTGATTCAAAGCCTGCGCGGTGGATAGCCAATGATGCCATAAGGGAATTGGAGGGGGACTCTGTTCAAAGGAGGCTTAAAGGTTCATAGGGAAATTTTCAAAAGTAGTTTATTGTGATGCCTTATTGCACTTTTAAATCCATTAGTTTTTGAACCGAAGATTCCAGCAACTTTGTAAATTCCTGAAGGCTTATACTGGTTGAGGCAATGTTCTGGGCCATTTCTGAGAGGTTCTGTATGGCCTTAGCGCTCTCATCCATATTGGTTTTTTGTTCGTTCGTTGATGTTGCCACCTGCTTTGAGAGATTTTTTGTTATATCTGTCTGCTTCACTAACTGCAGAATGGCATGCTCCTGTTTTTCCATTGCCATTCTTACTATATTTATCTCTTTATTGATCGTTCCAATCAATTGGGCCACGTCACTGGTAGATTTTTTTGTGACAGCAACAATTTCAATTCCACTTTCGATGTCTTGTGATATCTCTTCAATTTGGCTTGAAATCTGCTTTGAGTTATCGGATGTGGCAGTGGCAAGTTTACCAATTTCATCTGCAACTACGGCAAACCCGCGCCCGTGTTCTCCTGCACGTGCTGCTTCAATGGCCGCGTTCAATGACAGGAGGTTGATCTTATCATTTATGTCATCTATCATTGAAATTATATTGATAATTGCCTTTCCCCCTTCATTAATAATTTCCATCTTTTCAGTCATTTTTGATAAATCCAGCTCTGTCTTTTCCGTAAACTTTACTATATTGGAAATGTTAAGCATTACCTTGTTGCTTGTGGTTTTAACTTCATCCTGGGTTCCAATAAGAATTTCTGCCTTATTTCTTGAGTCTTCATTTTCCAGTGAAAGTTTATTTATGGTATTGTCTATTGATTCTGTTGAGGCCGTCAGTTCCTCGTATGATGCTGACATCTCTTCAGCATGGGCAGCCTGGTTTTGCGATAATTCTCCCAGGTTCTGGCTGATTCCAATTTGTTTGTTGCTGATATCCCTAACATCAAAAGCAATTGCTTCAGTTTTTTCCATGATTCCAAGGAGGTAATCAGTTCGTTTCTCAAGATTTACCTTGAGCTTTTTCAGGTCAATGGTCATGATATTGATTTTATCAGCAAGGGCAATGGAAAGCAGCATGGCCTGTATTGATGCGCCCATGAGCACTCCGTGCTCTGAGAAAAGATTAACAGACAGGAGCCCAAAGGCTTTCAGGGCATATCCTACTGAGCCTAGTGCAATTGCACTCCAGGCAATGAGAAAGAAAAGGGCAGGGCGGTATTTCTGCCTCCACCGTATGAAACCGATGATGATTATCACAGGGGCAAACATAAAAATTACCACCACCACGTATATAATGCTGATGAAATAACTAACAGTGAGGGACAGGGGAATACCAATGATCCCCGCAATTAGAAAACCCCTGATAATCTTATCAAAAGTTTTTAATGATTTGTTTGTCTGGAGAAAATCTCTTACAAACATTGAACTCCATATTATGACATTAGAGACTGAAAAGGGGATAACGTGCTTTCCCCACCAGGGAAGTGAAGGCCATAGATATTGATATGCTATTCCGTTTTCCGACATTATGTAGATTAAAAATGACAGTAAAAACACAACGAGGTAAAGATAATTTTTTTCCGTCACAGTGATATATATGAATAGGTTATAGAGGATCATAATAATTATGAATCCGTAGAAAATCCCCAGGATGATTTGTTCATTTATACTTGTCTCACTGAAGTGCTTTGCATCCATTATGCTCATTGGAACGGTTAGAGAGTTTTGAGCCACCACTCTGAGGTAGATAGTGGAAGTGTTATTTTCTTTAAGTGAGATGGAAAATATAAAATTACGGTGGCCGATCTCTCTTTCTTTGAATGGCACAAGAAGCCCCACCTTGCTTTCTGAATATTTTCCTTCTTTGTCAACCTGGAAAAAACTTACATAATCGAGTAGTGCATATTTAACTTTTAAATACCATTTGTCTGACAACTTCTGTTGTGATGTGACCTGGAGCTTTATCCATATGGCTGATTTTGTATAACCGAAATTGGGTATACTCTCTTTTGCCTGTTTGAATTTTTGCCTGTATTTATCTGATAATATATCATCAATAGTAAGCTTTGATGTTTTATCTTCGAATATAGAAATGAAATCTTTAGTAACTGTAAAATTTACTTTACTTTTGCTTAAAGTGATAACTTCCTGTGCCTTAATATTGGGCGGTACTAAAATAAGAATTGCCAGGATGAGCATGATGAGGGAGAAGATGCCTTTTGTTTTTGCCGGGGCGGATATAAATTGATCTTTTACTTTCATGGTGATTATAACCTTTTAATATAAAATTCAGCTCATGGTTGATTTTGTCAAGCTTCAAATGGAAATATTTAAATTCAATTTTTAATACTTAATATAAGGAATCGATTTATCAGGATTAAAAAAATAATGCCTATGCTTTGATTTTAGCTATATGGTTTACCTGTGCTGTGAGGTTTTCAATATATGCATTTCTTTCCTGGTACCTTTCGCCATCATCATATTCATCCTTTGTAATTTTTTCAATTGTTTTTTTTATATCGCCGTTATTTTCATTGAGGTATCTTTCAATCATTTCTTTATGGATAAAGGCTGTCCTGTGGGCCCCATGGAGATAGTCAATTGCATCTTTACTGGTAAAAATAAAACCATGGGCAAATCCAACAAATTCAGGCTCAATTGAGATCATCTTTTCAATAGAGCCAAGATAGTCTTTGAACGAAGATAAAAATTCGACCTGGTAGTTATAGTCATCGATGCCGTCGGGCAAACCGATAGAATCTCCCGGGAAAAGAGCCCTGATTTGCGGTACAAAATATGACAAAGAGTCCTGTGTGTGTCCCGGGGTCTCGTAAACCTCTACTGTTACATCTCCAAGGTCAAAGCAATCCCCCTCTTTTAAATTGAAGTCAAGTTCAAAGGGTTCAAGGCGGACATCTTCATTGCCAACAATATCTTTAAACATCTCCCTCTGGACTTCACTGAGGGCCGTCATTTTTTGCAAAACAGATTCCTTTTTCATGAGGTCATTAATTTTAGGTGCTCCCCCGATTTTAAGCCCGGTAATTTTTCTTTTTAAGTATGTCACAGAGCCCAGGTGGTCATAATGGGAATGGGTAATAAAGTTGTAATCCAGCTTACCGGGGTCTTCAAGGATGGTTTCAAGTGTTTTGATATATAATGGCCCGTAAAGGTTAACCCCGGCATCGATCATCAGGTTTTTATCCCTGCCTTTTATTACATATGCCGGATAAAATGGGTTTCCCGCCACGGAAATAAATTTGCCATATTTGCCCTGTGCGTATTTTTTCATAGTAAGATATAATTATGATCTGTCGATATATGTAAATAAATAAAGTAAATTATTTAAAAAATATATCCATTATATGGAGAATTCTATTACTCCTCCATTTTTTTCCGGAGGGGCATATTTTTTTCAGGAAAATATATGAAATCAGTTATTAAAGGAATGATCGTTTTAATTTGCCTCACACCGCTTGCTGTTTTCGGCCAGGGTGAATCAAAAACGATGAATTTAGAAAAGATTTCCGATGATTTGAAATTTCAGAACGGGCTTCAGTTTGTAAAATTGGAAAAATACAATAAGGCAATTGAAGAGCTTAATGAGTATCTGGAGATCCATATTAATGGAATTCACAGGCACGAGGCATATAAACTGCTTGGCAGAATATATTTTAAGCGTTTTAATTATCAGATGGCAATTAAAATATATAGATATCTGTACGAGGAGTTTAGCACAACAGAGTATGGAGTTGAGGGCTACTATTTAATCGGCATATGTTATAAAAAAATGGGCTTTGATAAAAATGCCATCTCTGCTTTCAGGGAAATAATCAGCAACCATCCGGAATCCAACTACTCGCACAGGGCCAGGACCCAGTTGGACCTGCTCAAATTACTGAACAGCCACAATTAAAATCGCTTGACATTGTGCGTTTTTTATTATATATATAAAGGAACATCTTTATTGTATAGATGAATATATTTAAAGATGCCGTTACGCCATAAACCTGAAAGTATAGAATCATATATTTTTCAGGTTTTTTATACAATTTTTAGGAGATATTATATGATATTGAAAAGAGTCTTATTTGTTGTTGTTTTTACTGTTTGTTTTTTCGCATTTAACAATTCGTTTTCCGCCGATCCGTCACCGATTGGTGTATGGAAAACTATTTCCGATGAGGGTGAACATAAGGGGAAGGCATCTTCTTATATCCAGATTTTTGAGAAAAATGGAGTTTACTATGGCAAAGTGATAAAACTTCTTCTGGACCCCCAGGATAAAAAATGCGATAAGTGCACCGGTGCATTGAAAAACAAGCGTATCGTGGGAATGACGATTTTAAAGAATATGAAAAAAGAGGGAGATACATATAAGGGCGGTAAAATAATGGACCCCGGAAATGGTAAGACCTACAGGTGTAAATTCTGGCTTATGGGGAATAATAAGTTGAAAGTCCGGGGATACCTGCTCTTCTTTTATAGGACCAGTTACTGGTACAGGGTTAAGTAATTAACAAATCCCTCTCGGTTGAGAGGGATTTTTTTATGATTCTGCTCTTTTTTTTTTGGGAAATTAGTATCCATTTCTGCAAGCATCATGTCTCATAATGGCTTTTATTGGAAGCAAAAAATATCTTTTGTTGTCAAAAATATCACCACGTACTATGGTCTATTTAAAATTTATGGGAATGAGCAAAGGCGAAATGTCATATATAGTTAGTGCATCATTATCTGAAAATTCTAAAAAGAGTAATGGAAGATGGTTCATGATGGGTATTGGTGCAAGTGCAGGATTATCCATTTCAAAATCTGAATATAAAGAAATTAAATCAATGTTAAACAAAAAAAAAATAGAAGTGAAAGTATAATACAAAAACTTTTACAGACTGGTGATAGAAGGAATTGGGAACAAGCAATTTATGATAAGGGTTGGAAAAACTAAGTGATTAAGTATTTGAAAAGCTGTAGTTTGAGAGGAAGTAAGTATTACTGAGTTTAAAGTAGTATTGTATAGTTTAAGGTACAATGTTCAAAGTTCAAAGGATTAAGGCTCATGCAAAATATATTTATTTCAAGATGATACTACTTTGAACTTTGTATTTTAAACTTTGAACTAACTGTCATTTATTACTTGATTTTTTATTTAAAATATATATCTTGATTTCAGTTATAGTTTATGGAGGATTGTTCTATGCAAAGTTTAAAAAAAGAAGCAATTGATGCAATTTCAAAATTACCAGAAGATGCAGACATTGATGATATTATGTACAGGCTTTATGTTATTGATAAAGTAAGATTGGGCCAGAATGCTGTAAAAAAAGGAGAAACCATTTCAATAGATGAGTTGAAGCAGGAAATACAAACATGGTAGAATGGTCAATACCAGCAAGAAATGACTTGAAGCAAATACATGATTTTATTGCACGAGATTCTAAATATTATGCTGATAAAGTAACAAATACTATTGTTGAAAGAACAGAAATGTTAAATGAGTTTCCTGAGATTGGAAGAGTTGTTCAGGAAATTGGAGATAAAAATGTTAGAGAAATAATTGAATATTCGTATAGGATTATTTATGAAGTTTATGGAGAAAGAATAGAAATTTTAGCTTTAGTACATGGGAGAAGTATAATGACCCCCGAAATTTAGACGGTTTTAAAGCATATTTTATGTGGAAATCTC
>JBHPHB010000064.1:0-14892 GCA_042569985.1 Spirochaetota bacterium
TAACAGCAGTATCAAAGACAATATTTCCCGTATACCATTTCATTTGAAATCTCCTATGTTAAAAGAATTTTCTTGGCCACTGCAATTTGCCCAAGTGCAATACACCCGTCATTAAAGGGAACCTTTTCCGGTGTGAAAACTTCAAACCCCGATTTTTCAAGAAGTTCATGCATTAGAGAAAGCAATATCCTGTTATGGAAGACTCCTCCGCTCAGTGCTGTTTGGTTTATGCCCGTTTGTTCCCTTAAGGTTTTTGCCACTTCAACAGAAGTATGTGCAATTGCATGGTGAAAAGAGTATGCAATATCTGAAATGGTTTCTCCTTTATTCATGAGTGAAACTATGTGCTTTATTAGTTCCCCGGTGTTTATGATAATTTCATCCTCAACTGTAAATGGTATTGTGAATGTTTTAATGTTTTTAGTGCTTTTCATTGCTTCTTCTTCAAGAATAATAGCAGCTTCAGCTTCGGTACTAATGGTTTTTGATAATCCCAGGATTGCCGAAACTCCATCAAATATCCTGCCAATACTGCAGGTGAGGGGAGAGTTGAGTTGTTTTTTTATGATTTCTATTACTGTTTTTACTTTTTCATTAATTTCAAAGATTGGGATATTATCGCCAAAGCTGCCATACAACAGGGAAATACCAATTTTCCATACATCCTTAATTGCACTTTCTCCACCTGGTAATGGGAAGTTGGAGAAATGTGCGGCGCGTGTATATTCCCCTGTGTCGGCAATGAGGAATTCACTTCCCCATAATGTATTATCCGGGCCGTATCCGGTACCGTCAAAGGCAATGCCAATAACTTTTCCCGAAAGCTTCCTGTCTTCAATTACTGATGCAATATGCGCATGGTGGTGCTGTACTTTAACTCTTTTCTTTTTATCTCCCGCAAGTATATCTGCAAATTCTGTTGTCATATAAGAGGGATGCATGTCTGATGCAACTACATCAGGGTCTGCATCAAAAATATTTATGAAGTGGTTGACGGTTTTTGTAAAGGCCTCGTGCGTAAGGGGATCGGCCATATCACCCAGGTGCTGGCTTAAAATCACAAAATCTTTCCTGGCCATGGCAAAACAATTTTTCAGGTCCCCTCCAAGTGCGATTATCTTTGAATCTATCTCCGTTGAATTGAAGGGAACTGGTATATATCCCCTGGCCCTTCGTATAAAGCAGGGCTTATTCATTTCTGTATATATAACGGAATCGTCAGACTGCGCTTTAATCTCCCTGTTGTAAGTAATAATATAATCGGCAATATGATTTAGCCTTTTGAAAGTGTCTTTTTCTGTGTATGTTATGGGTTCATCAGACAGGTTACCGCTTGTCATAATTAAAATCATTTCTTTATCTGCTGAAAAAAGCAGGTGCTGAAATGGAGTGTAGGGGAGCATGGTGCCAAGACTGCTTGTTTTTGGAGCTACATGCCCGCTGAGGAGTTTTTCTTTTTCTTTTAAAAGAACAATTGGTTTCTCCTTTGATAACAGCAGGTCCTGCTCCAGGGCTGAAACATGCGATATTTTTTTTATTCTTTCAAGATCATTTAACATAATGGCAAAGGGCTTGAAGGGCCTTTCCTTTCTGCGTCTCAATTCAAGGACAGCGTCTTGATTTTTAGCATCGCAGGCAAGATGATATCCTCCGATTCCTTTAATGGCAATTATTTTTCCGCTTTTAATAAGCCTAATTGCTTCATTTAAAATTGTTTCGATGTTATCAGATATGAGTTCACCGTCAATTTTATTAAGGGACATCTTTGGTCCGCATATGTGACAGGCGTTCGGTTGTGAGTGAAACCTCCTGTCGTAAGGATCGTCATATTCTGCCTGGCAGTCTTTGCACATTTTGAAGGAGTCCATGGTTGTGTTCTTTCTGTCATAGGGAATGTCAGATACAATGCTTAACCTGGGTCCGCAGTTTATACATGTTATAAATGGATATAAGTATCTCCGGTCCCGGGGATTAAAGAATTCTTCCAGGCATTCGTCACAGACATCAACATCGGGTGAATAGGATGCCAGC
The DNA here is from genome assembly GCA_042569985.1 of Spirochaetota bacterium. Taxonomy (GTDB): domain Bacteria; phylum Spirochaetota; class UBA4802; order UBA4802; family UBA5550; genus JBHPHB01. The sequence goes on from JBHPHB010000064.1 coordinate 2,032, forward strand.
CTTTCATCTGTTATCCGGCTCTTGTTAATTTTAAAGTCAGTGAAGCCGTTAAGTTCCTTTTCTTCGCTGACAATTGACCTGATATGAGATATGGGCGGAGGGTTTTCCTTTATGTCATTAATGAAGTTATTAAGGTCCTTTGGTTTTCCCTCTGCTTCAATTAACACTCCTTCGGTATCATTAATTACATAACCGGAGATCAGGTTTTTTTTTGCTACCCCATAGACAAATGGGCGGAATCCCACTCCCTGAACAATGCCTTTTACCCTTATTTGAAAATGTTTTTTCATTAATAATAATTTAACCAGGAAAATATATAGCTTTTTATTAGTTTTTCATATCCTGATATTGAGAAACTCATTTATTTCATGGTGGTTTCCCGATGGTTTTGTGAGATTGACAATATTGCTTTTATTATTAAGTAGAATTCCGCCGAAGCAAAAATATGTCAATAATTAAATATATGATTATGATAGTCGGATTTACTAATTTTTGCAAATTGTTGTTGAAGAGTTTTTGTTATTGTGCATTATTGACTTAAATTAAAAAATTGGAGGATTATTTATGAGATTAAAGAGTATTTTATTTGCATCACTACTAATGTTTTCATTACTGTTTTCTGCCGGTATGTTATCAGCAGAGGATGCCGCAACAACAAAAACATTCGATCCCTATGCCAAGGTTTTAATGCATGTAGGTTATACGGGGCAGACCAAGGAACTAACAGGCGGTGATGCCGACTATGACTTGAATTATGCAATGTCACCATTCAGCCGTTTCGGTGGAAAGTTTACATTGGGAAATGTAAAAGCACATGTTGAGCTTGGAGTCAACGGTGCACAGACTGGGAATAATGTTTATACAAGGCTTCTCTATCTTACTTACACTTTTGGGTGGGGTGAACTGCTCGTTGGACAGACTTATACACCCTATACAATGCTTTCTCCCACAGTTTCAAATCACAGTTTTGCCTTTGGATGGGGCTCAAGTTATGACGGAAGACTGCCACAGATTAAGTTCACTGTTGGTGGTTTCCACGCAGCATTTATTGTACCTAATACTGGTGTTTTAGCTGGAAATGAAGTTGTTATGCTTCCAAAAATAGCACTTGGATACAAGCTTAAGTCCGGAATATTTACTTTAGCTCCGGGATTTGCATTCAACGTAGTTGAAGCAGATGATAATGGATCAAATATTGATAAAGAGGAATTTCTTTTCTCATTAGTTGCTTATCTTCACGCAATTGTAAAGGCCGACGCTTTTCAGGCAAAACTTAATTTTGCATACACTATGAACCCCGATGCCTTTGGAATGTACAATGCAATTAGTGTAATTGCCGGTTCAGCTAATGGAAACCTGGGAACATATGAAGTAGATGGTGATGGTAAGGTTGAAAATACCCACCAGGTTAATGCAATGCTTATCCTATCTTATAAACTGAACAATACAATGGCAATTGGAGCCGGCGGTGCTTACATCGTGACAATAAATGATCAGTGGGGTGAAAATGACGGCCAGTTTATGGCATACCTGCAGTTCAGATGGAAAGCCAGCAAGAATCTCAGTGTCGTGCCTGAATTTGCATGGTTCGATTACATGAAAGACAATACTGGTGCTAAGCAGGGTGGTGTTTCATATCTTGGCATTGGTGTAATTGCAGCAATATAAGCATTTTCAATATAAGCATTTTCAATATAAGCATTTTAATTTAGATTAATATAGTTATGGGGGGTTTCCTGTTAAGCATGAAAACCCCCATAATTTTTCTCTCCTTTTATAAATTTCAGTTATTACCTTTCCAATGTATTCGCTGTTATTACCAGAATTAAATAATATTTTACATGAGTGTTATTCAAATAAATTACTTTGAAAATGGGCTTATTCAATTTTTTGTTTAGTTAACTGTCTATAGTTTTATTATTTAATAAACTAGTAATAGTAATTCCCTGTTTTTTAATTGACAGGTGACTTTGTAAAATTCAATATAGGGGCAAAGTTGTTTTGGTTTAATTTTCAAATATGCAAAATATCATCGATATTTAGCATATTATACTTTTAGGCGGAAATATATATAAATCGCCTGAAAAGAAAATATCCGCAACAAATAAATAATGCGGAAAAAAAAAAGGAGGATTATATGCCTGTTACCAGAAGGGACTTCCTAAAGTTGTCGGGAATAACGGCAGCGGGAACGTTTTTCGGCGGTATGTCATTCCTTACCGGATGCAAGTCTGTACCGGATAAGCTGAAAGGTGCAAAAGAAAGCACCACTATCTGCCCGTACTGTGGAGTTGGATGCGGTATAATAGTGTCAGCAAGGGATGGCAAAGTAATCAACACAGAAGGTGACCCGGATCACCCAATTAACCGTGGAACACTATGCTCAAAGGGAAATGCACTTTATCAGGTTGCACAGAATCCCATTAAGAGAAGGTTGAACAAGGTTCAATACAGGAAACCGGGTGGAACTAAATGGGAGAGCATCTCATGGGATAAGGCCATTAAAATGATGGCTAAGAAAATCAAGGCGGCAAGGGACAAGACCTTTATCCAGAAAGAGGGTGACAATGTTGTAAACCGTGCTGATGGGCTTGCAGCACTTGGTGGTGCTGCCCTTGATAATGAAGAATGCTATGCATATTCAAAATTTGCCAGGATTCTTGGCATTTCATACCTGGAGCACCAGGCCCGTATTTGACACAGCGCTACAGTCGCCAGTTTGGCGAATACATTCGGCCGCGGTGCCATGACAAACCACTGGATAGATATTCAGCATGCAGATGTTATCATGATAATTGGAAGTAATGCAGCTGAAAACCATCCGATATCATTCAAATATGTTCAAAAAGCAAAGGAGAACGGCGGTACACTTATAAGTGTTGATCCCCGTTATACAAGGACATCAGCACTTTCTGATATCTATGCACCTTTGCGTTCGGGAACTGATATAGCTTTTATGAACGGAATCATTAATTATGCTCTTCAGAAAGACAGGATCCAGAAGGAATATGTTGCGGAATATACCAATGCATCACTTCTTGTTAATCCCAAGTTTAAATTCAATAATGGTTTATTCTCAGGATATAATGGATCTAAAAGGGCATATGGCAAGGATACCTGGAAATATCAACTGGATTCGAAGGGAGTGCCAAAGAGAGACAAAACTCTAAAAAATCCAAACTGTGTGTATCAGTTATTAAAGAAACATTTCAAGAGATACACGCTTGACAAGGTATCGGCAATCACAGGTTGTCCTGTTGATACATTTAAAGAAATTGCCGAAGTGTATACATCAACACATAAGAAGGATGGAGTTGCAACAATAATGTATGCCATGGGAACAACCCAGCATACTGTTGGTACTCAGAACATCCGTACCTATGCAATGCTTCAGCTCCTAATGGGTAATGTTGGAATGGCCGGCGGTGGTATTAATGCACTAAGGGGTGAGTCAAATGTTCAGGGTTCAACTGACCATTGCCTGCTCTGGCATATACTTCCCGGTTATCTTGGTATACCAAAGGCAAAGAAGGATGTGAATCTTGCTGCTTATATCAAGAACAATACGCCCAAGTCTAATGACAAAATGAGCGCTAACTGGTGGCAGCATAAGCCAAAATACCTGGTAAGCCTTTTAAAGGCATGGTATGGCGACGCGGCCACAAAGAAGAACGATTTCTGCTATGATTATCTACCCAAGGCAAGCAAGCCCTATCCTCACATTGTAATGTTTGAGGACATGTATAAGGGCAAACACAAGGGTATGATAATTCTTGGCCAGAATCCCGTAGTTGGCGGTCCCAATGCAAATAAAGAGGCCAAGGCACTTGAGAAGCTTGATTTTCTAATTTGCGCTGATATCTGGGAAACTGATACTTCAATTTTCTGGAAAAGGCCCGGAGCAAATCCGAAGAGAATCAATACCGAGGTTTTTCTGCTTCCCATGGCTTCATCAGTTGAGAAAGAAGGAAGTGTAACCAATTCAGGAAGATGGGGCCAGTGGAGATACCAGGCGCAGAATCCTACTGGAGATTCAAAGAGTGACCTGTGGCTTCTTGACAAGCTTTTCTTAGAAATAAGAGCGCTTTATAAGAAGGAAAAAGGTACATTCCCCGATCCAATTCTCAAGGCATACTGGAACTTTACTCCAAAGGGTAAAAAAGAGCCATGTCCCCATGTAGTTGCAAAGGAAATTAATGGATATGACTGGAAAACAAAGAAGCTCGCTGCGAATTTCACAAAGCTAAAAGCCGATGGTTCAACAGTTTCAGGTAACTGGTTATACAGCGGAAGCTATAATGAGGGCGGCAACATGATGGCAAGAAGAAGCCAGAAAGATGCCGTTAATGGGCTTGGCATGTATCCGGGATGGTCCTGGTGTTGGCCTGTTAATAGAAGGATTATATACAACAGGGCAAGTGTTGATATGAAGGGGAAACCCTGGAATCCAAAGAAGGCTGTTATTAAATGGTCAGGCGGTAAGTGGGTTGGTGATGTACCTGACGGCGGTTGGAAACCGGGTACAAAACACCCGTTTATTATGATTCCCGAGGGTTTCGGAAGGCTCTTTGCAGCCGGTCTCAAGGACGGGCCATTGCCAGAGCACTATGAACCAATGGAGAGTCCCACAAAGAATATCATGAATTCGCAGAAACTTAATCCTGCGGTTAAAGTTCTGTCATCGACTAAAGGGGAATATGGTTCAAGTTCACAGTTCCCATATGTTGCTACAACATACAGGGTAACTGAGCACTGGCAGGCAGGAGCAATGACAAGGAACCTGCCATGGTTAACGGAGCTTGTTCCCAATATGTTCTGCGAAATTAGCCCGTCACTTGCTAAGAAGAAGGGCATAAAGAATGGCGATGTTGTCAGGATTAAGTCCAAGCGGGGTGCTATTGAGTCTTATGCGCTGGTTACTGATAGGGTTCAACCTTACAAGATAAATGGAAAAACGGTTGAGATGGTTGGCTTGATATGGCATTTTGGGTGCGGATGTTCTGCTCCAGGTGCTACGGCTAATAAGTTGACTCCTCATATTGGTGATGCAAATACAATGATACCGGAATTCAAGGCATTCCTGGTAGACATTCAAAAGGTATAGGAGGTAAGCCATGTCAAGTAAAGCGTTTTTAGTAGATACAACAAAGTGTACTGGCTGCAGAGCCTGTCAGGTTGCGTGTAAGCAGTGGAATGGTCTTCCGGGACAAAAGACTACCTTTTTTGAAGGTACAGAGTATACGAATCCCGGTGCTTTAACAGCAATGACCTGGAATCACGTAGTATTTTCCAAGCTTAAAAAGAAAAAATCAATTAGCCCGGTTTGGAATATTATGCATAAGAAATGCTATCACTGTGAACAGGCTAATTGTATAACAGTGTGCCCTGCTAAACCTAAGGCTATCTCCAAGGTTGACGGATGGACAGTTGTGGACCAGGAAAAATGTATTGGATGCGGTTCATGTACTACTGCCTGTGTTTATAATGTGCCTCACCTTGCAAAGAAGAAGCATGTTAATGATCTAGGTGTTACGGTTCTTAAAAAGGATAAATCACATAAGTGCAATGCCTGTACAGTGGTTGAAAGGGATATTCCCGCATGTGTAACAACATGTCCCACCGATGCATTAACCATTGGGCCAAGACTGGATATGCTTAAAAAAGCACAGGAGAGGCTTAAGGTTGTTAAGAAGACAATTCCCACGGCAAGTATTTATGGGAAGGATGAATTCGGAGGTTTGGGTGTAATTACAATCCTTAAAGACAAGCCGGGAACTTTTGATCTTCCCGTTGGAAATAAGGCCAAGCCAAAGAAGATGTCGGAGTTGGAGGATGTTAACAACATCTATGAATTCCTTTCGCTCTTTACATTTGGGATTCCCTCTCTGAAGAGAAGTGCTTACAAGCTGGCAAGGAATATGTCCAAAAAAGCTTAAAAAAATAGTTTCGAATATAAAGGGAAGGCTGATTTTAGCCTTCCCTTTTTTATTAAGGGGGGTTTATGAAAACGATGAAACATTTATATTTAGTTTTTATTGCCGCAATAATTTCAATAAGTTTGTCCTGTGCAAAAGGGTCCAGTACACCATGTGTATCTAAATGCCCCATAATTACTGCAAGTCAGAATATGGTAGGCAAAAAAGTTCCCGCCATGACACTTGATGGATTTTACAAGGGAAAGATCCAGGAGGTTAAGCTTTCCAGGTATAAGGGAAAGTGGATGATACTTTTTTTCTATCCCGCAGATTTTACCTTTATATGCCCCACTGAACTAAAAGAATTGGCTGATTACTATAGTGAGTTCAAGAGTGTTGGTGCTGAAATCTTAAGTGTCAGCACTGATTCTGTTTATGTTCACAGGGCATGGCATAAGCATCACAAATCAGTAAATAAAGTACAATATCCAATGCTTTCAGACAGGTCAGGAAAATTGAGCAGGTTTATGGGAGTTTATGATGGAAATACGGGTATGGCAATGCGAGGGACCTTTGTTATTAATCCGCTGGGTTATGTGGTTGCTTATGAGGTACATCATGATTCAATAGGCAGGAGTGCCGATGAACTTTTGAGGAAGTTAAATGCAGCCATAGCAGTTAGCGGCGGTTATGGTGGAGTATGCCCGGCAGCATGGAAGAAGGGGCAGAAACTCATTCATCCCAAATAGATAAATTTTCAATCATAGAGAGGAAACAATGAAGAAGATTTTACTTTATCTTTCTATAGTTACACTGGTTTTTTCATTATCCGGTAATTATTTGCCAAAAGCTTATGCAAAGAAAAGGGTAGTGCTTCATTACTATTACAGCCCCTTTTGTCCTGTGTGCAAGCGTGTTAGCCCCCAGGTAATGCAGCTGAAAAAAGATTTTAACTTGAGGGTTATAAAATATGCCCTTTTTAACAAGAGAACAGCTCAGAGGGATTATAGAATGATGCGCAAGCTCATAAGCAGGCTAAAGAGGATTCATAGAAAGAAAAAGGGAAAGCCCTTTGTTATGAAGGACAGAAAGGCCAACCGCTATTACCCTGATAAAACTATACCCTATTATTTAAAGAGGATTTCACCAAGGAAGGAACTGAGGAGGGAGATGCCCGTTCCAATTATTATTATCGGTGATACTGTTGTCCTGGGATTTGATAAACCACTGGTTCTGAGGCTACTAAGGGAAGCCGGTAATTAATTATATAATCCAGGCAGTGTTAATTAACAGAAATAATTTTGGATGAAGATTTTTTAACACTGCCGATTATTGAAGCTTCCATGATTCCCCTTGAATGCATTTCTGAAACCAGTGCCACTGCATCAGCTTCGTTTAAAGAAATAAGCAGGCCCCCTGAAGTTTGCGGATCAAAGATGATGTCCCCAATACCCTGCATAACGGAATCATCAATTTTGCAGATATTACTTAAATAATCCCGGTTTCTTTTAAGGCCCCCCGGTTTAAATCCATCTTCTGCATTTTTTACAGCTCCTTGTAGAATGGGCACTTTTTTTGAGTCGATATTAATGGAAAGGTTATTATCTGCCAGCATCTCCTTGAGGTGCCCCATGAGCCCAAAGCCCGTTACATCCGTGCATGCGTGGACATCATATTTCAGCATAAGCTCTGCGGCATCCCTGTTCAGTGTCATCATTGATTTGGTAAATGCATTAATTGAGTCTTTTTGTGCCCTTTTGTTTTTTATGGCAGTTGCTATGATGCCGGTCCCCAGTGGTTTTGTTAGGATGATGGCATCACCTTTTTTAATAGTATTATTTCTTATTACCTTATCTGGATGGACAACGCCGGTAACCGAAAGGCCGTATTTCATCTCATCGTCAACTACGCTGTGACCACCTAAAAGCTGTGTATCCGATTCTTCAAGGATGGAAAGTCCTCCTTTTATGACCTCTTTCATAATCTCAAGGGTGAACTTCTTCGTGGGAAAACAGATAATATTGAGGGCGCTTATTGGCCTGCCGCCCATTGCATAGACATCGGAGAGACTATTGCATGCGGCAATCTTTCCGAAGGTAAATGGATCATCAACAATGGGAGTAATAAAATCAACTGTTTGTATTAATGCCATGTCGTCTGAAATTTTATATACTCCGGCATCATCGCTTGTATCCAGGCCAACCAATACATCTTCGTCATAATTTATTTTAATGTTGTCCAGTACGCTGCCCAGGTCCTCCGGACCTATTTTTGCGGCTCAGCCGGCACCGGAAACTGATTCTGTGAGGCGCTGAACATTCAACTTGTTGGTTTTGCAGTTATTGCTCATTTTATAATACCCTCTTTAGTTGTAATATGTGTTTATGAAGATATTTATTGTTTTTTTATCAAGGACTTTTTGAATATTTGAACATTTGATTTGAGCAGCAATTTTATCATGTGATGGATCATATATTAATTAGTTATAGTCATTGTGAAAATATAATGATTTAAGCAGATATTTTCTTATTGACAATGCAGTAAAATTTGTGTAATGGTTATTTTTTATAAAATACATTTAAAATATAGAGAGGTGCATTCTATGAGAGATTATGGAATTAAGATCACCATATTTATAATTTTAGCATGTATCTTATTCCAGGGATGTAAAAAGAAAAAACCTGAAGAAAAAGACAAGTTACCACAAGTTGATGTTGAATATCTGCCAAGCAAGGCGCTTGGCTTACCTGCAATTCCAGTACCCAAAAACAATCCCCAAACTCCTGAAAAAATTGCGTTGGGTGAAAAGCTTTATAAAGACACCCGTTTTAGCGCAGATAAAAAAGTCAGCTGCGCCACCTGTCATGATCCCCAAAAAGCATTTGTGGACAGCTTGCCCGTATCAAGGGGGTTTAAAAACAAGAAAGGAACCCGTAATGCTCCAACAGTCATTAATGCTGTCTTTTACAGGGAACAGTTCTGGGATGGCCGGAGATTGACTCTTGAGGAGCAGTCAAAGGACCCCTTTCTCAATAAGGTTGAGCATGCGTTGAGTGATCACAAACAAATTATCGAGATAATCCGTTCTGACAAGCAGTATGTTGATGAGTTCAAGAAGGTTTTTGATGTTGATGCTAACAGCATAACAATTGATCATGTTGCAAAGGCAATTGCCAGTTTCGAGCGTACGATTATTGGGGGAGATACACCCTTTGATAAGTACCGCTATGGGGGAGATAAAAAAGCTATATCAAAAGCTGCAATCCGGGGCCTCAAGGTTTTTAACAGCAATGGCAGGTGTCAGGAATGCCACACCATTGGTGAAACGGACGCACTTTTTATTGATAACAAGTATCATAACCTTGGTGTGGGAATAATAAAATATCTGCCAAAACTACGGGAAATAGTTGCGGCCTATTTAAAGCCTGATAAGGAGAAAACTCCTGCTGATAAAAAACTGCTTACAGACAAAGTAATATCTGAACTTGGCAGGTTTGTTGTTACTAAAAAACAGGAGGATATTGGTGCCTTTAAAACTCCCACGCTTCGTAATATTGCATTAACAGGACCATATCTGCATGATGGCAGCCACAAAACACTTAAGGAAGTAATACTGCTTTATAAGCGTGGCGGTGAAAAAAATCCCTTTCTCAGTGGAGCTATTAGGGAGCTCAAGCTTTCAAACAGGGATATAAGCGATCTCATTGCTTTCTTAAAGGCTCTCACAAGTCCAAAATTTAAGAAATGATAACAAGGAGGAAAAAGTTATATGAAGAAAAATGAAGATAAAATTTTTAAATCAAAAATCAGCCGACTGGAATTTTTAAAAACAGGCGGTAAACTGGTGGCTGCTTCATGTCTTCCCCTGAGCCTTATTGAGATGTCATGCAAGTCTTCGGGCAGGGGCAGTGTTGCAGGTGCCGGCAAATTCACATTTGCCTTTATTTCTGATTCCCACCTTACGCAGATCAAAGGTAATAAGTTTGTTAAGAACTTTGACAAGGGTATTGATAAGGCAATTGCAGCAGTTAACTTTATGATTCCCAAACCCGACTTTGTAGTATACGGCGGTGACCTTGCCCAGCTTGGCAAAAAGGCCGAGATTGATCACGGCCTTGAGAAAATGGCAAAGGTTAAGTCACCGGTTAAATGGATGATTGGGGAACATGATTATTACCTTGATATGGGGGAATACTGGCAGAAGAAAGTGAGCAAGCTCAATTACAGCTTTGACCATAAGGGTGTTCATTTTATCGTTCTAAACAGTATTTTAACATACGATAAATGGATAAAAAAATGGAAAACTCCAATGGAAAGGATGCTCATGATGGCAAGGCTGGACAACCCGCAGGGCTCACCCTTTATGGTTGGCAAACAGCAGATTGATTGGCTGAAAAAAGACCTGGCAAAAGTAGACAAAAATGTACCGCTTGTGGTTCTTTCGCATTCACCACTCTATAAAATATTTAAGGAGTGGAACTTCTGGACTGATGATGCGGAACAGGTACAGGCAGCCCTCCGTTCATATAAAAATGTTACCGTAATTCATGGTCACGTGCACCAGGTGCTGTACAATCAAATAGGAAATATAAGTTTTTATGCTCTCATGTCAACTGCATGGCCGTGGCCCTATCCTTCAACATATACCCAGAAGAAAAGCATGATGCCGAAAATTACCGTTGGAATGAACAGGGCCGATCCTTTTCACGAGCGTGACGGGACGGGATGGTCATTTGTGAATACAGATAATGGCCTTGAAGAAAAACATTATAAGTTATGGAACAATAGCAATCGAGTAGTGGCTTATGATAAAGGTTTGGGACATCCGGCAGATAAAAAGTTCCAGGATCCGCCAAAACGGATTTTGCCTCAAAAACACTATTAGAAATTAAATGGAGGGAATAATGAAGAAAAAATCGCTTTTTTTATTTATATCTGTAGTCACCCTTTCCATTGTTACTTTGTTTTATGTGGAGCAAAGGGCTGATGAATTTAAAAAGAAGGATATTAAAAGGTGGGAAAAAGGTTTTAACGATGCCGTTCAGAAGGGTGATAAACTTTTCCACAGCGCTCTTGGGAGCAATAGTGTATCATGTGATATGTGCCATCCCAATGGAGCAAATACTCACCCTGAGTCATATCCCAAGTTCCAAAAGCAGCTGGGAAGGGTTGCAGCATTAAGGGAGATGATTAACTGGTGCATAGAAAATCCCCTGGAGGGTAAACCCTTAAAGCCCAATGATAAAAAGATGATTTTGCTTGAAGCATATATTACCTGGGAGAGAAGGGGAGTGCCCCTGAGTCCAGGGAAACATTAGATGTGAAATAAATACAATTTTCAAACAGGTGTTGTGTCAACGGCGCCTGTTTTTTTTCTATTAACTTTGCTTATCGATGGTCGAACTGCTATATTTTCAGATTCCAGGCCCTGGTCCATAGATTGTGGGCTTTTATAAATATTTTCGGGTACATTTTTTTCAGATTTATTGCCATCTTGGCATATGACTGTTTAAGGCCGGTAAACCTAACGATATCCTCTTTAGAGCACCCCTTTGATTTTTCAAACTTTTCTGCTTCCTTTCTGATTTTGAGGATATCATTTTCCCTGATGACTTTGATTAACCCCTTTGCGGCAATATCAGGTTTTTTAAAATTTTCTACAATGACCAATATGCCCTTCTGAAATACTTTATTCCTGGTCTGGACTGGATTTAGTTTTTCCTTTTCAGAACAGTTGAAAGCCAGCAGTGATATAAATAATATGTAAATAATTTTTTGTATCATATCCTGATTTATATATGGGATTATGGAATTGTCAAATGTTTTTTATGTTATATTTTCCTGCCAACGGGAGCTATATAAATTACGAATTCTTCTTCGCCATCAAGTCTAAGAAGTTTATCAATACCCTCCTGGTCATAGGCTCCTATGGCACAGGTGCCTGCATTTATTGCTTCGCAGCAGAGGTACAGGTTTTGGCATACATGACCTGCATCCATGGCTATGACCTTGTGGGCTGCCATGTGATAGCGCCATTCCATGCGGTATGGGATGGTAGTCCATATAAATGTCACCGCACAGTGGCCCACGAACCGCTGGCCAAGGGTGCATTCGCTAATTTTATCCGCAAGGTTATCCTCCTCGAATTCCATGACCAGTTGATGAGAGAGGGGTAAGTACCGGTAGATAGCCTCATCAAGGTTCTCCACTTTACGAATAAACAGATAGGTTTCCAGTGCATGGCGCGCACCTGCTGAAGGTACTGTGCGCAAAGTGGCAGCAGGGCTTAATATCTGTCTCACGCCCTGAGTAGACAACAGCAAAAAAGAAAGTTCCCTTATGGTTAAGGGTCCATCAGAATATTCCCTTATGCTTTTACGGCTTACAATTGCCTCGACTAATGAAATATCATGGCCCTCAAAGGATTCCTCGACTTTCGGTAAATCAATAATCTTTTGATCTTTTTTATAGGGTTTCTGTGCCGGCGGGGGAGACTTTCCCAGGTTTTGATCTGTTTCTCCAAAGTTTACCTGTTTCCTGATTGTGTCCTTTAAAAAAAAGCGGTTTTTTTCAAAGATTCCTTTTCGCATGAGATATCTCCTCGGTTGGTTTGTTATAATATATTACCATAGTCATAAGGATGCAAATAAAAAATGTTTTTGTAGTAAATTCTTGTGGGAATGTCATAGCGAGGAATACCGTGATGAAGCAATTTTTTGAAAATTGTATAGATTGCTCCGCTATGCTCACAATGAGAGGCGTATTAATTATTCAAGTTAATAGAAAAATATTTGAATTTTATTATGAAGTAATATATACTGATTTAAAATTAAAAGGATTCTCAAGAGGTTAATGATGACCGAAGTAAAAAAAATGATGTTCCAAAAGCTTTAAGAAACTGGTTTGTTGTTCATTTCATTGCAGATATGCTATTTGCAATACCCCT
>JBHPHB010000065.1:0-14849 GCA_042569985.1 Spirochaetota bacterium
CCTATGAATCCTGATATTGTTGAGACCTTGGAAACAAAGTTATTTATGCCATTTGAAAGCAATGAATATGAATTTATAAGGCTGAACCTTGCAAATGGAGACATGGTTGGACATACGGGAAATCTTAACTCCTCCATAATTGCTGCAGAAGTTGTGGACATGTGTATTGGCAGAATAATCCCGGCAGTAAAAGAAAGCGGAGGAATTGCAGTAATTACCGCGGACCATGGCAATCTTGAAGAGATGTATATAATTGACAAAAAAACCGGTGAAATTAAAATCGATAAAGAAACTGGAGAGAAAAGAAAAAAAACTTCACATACACTTAATCCGGTCCCCCTTATAATATATGATTCTGAATTTAAAAATGAATATAAATTGGCTCATTTTAAAGAACAGCCTGGAATCGCAAATATTGCTTCAGCTTTATTGATTCTATTAGGATTTGAACCGCCCGAAGCATATCTGCCCGGGGTAATTGAGATGGTGTCAAAATAAATTATTATTGAAAATTTGATGATTTCTTGTAACCTTGCTTATCTTAAGGAGAATAATATGAAACTTATAAAAAAAATTGGGATCATTTTGTTCATATTTGCTTCAAGCATTATGTTAGTTTCACTTTCAGGCTGTAAAAAAGGACAGAAAGCCACGGGAAAGGTAAAACTGAAATTTACCAGTATTAAGCATGAAAATACTGTGTCCCGTCCTTTGCCAATACTGGTCAAAGGAGAGATTACAAATTACGACAATCTGAAAGGAAAGGGGATTCATATTTACCTCATCGAACAGAGCTTAAAAGAGGGAAAAAAATGGCACATAGAACCAAAGTGCAAGTTAACAGGGGATGGCAAATGGCAGGGCCCCACATGGCTTGGCAATAAAAAGCAGGGTAATAAAAGCACTTTTAATCTCTGCGTATTTGCCTCCTCGAAAGTCATTAAACTTCGAAATGGCAACCACCCTGTATGGAAAAAACCTGCAAACATTGGCGAGAACTGTATAAAGGTTAAAAGAGTTGATTGATATATGACAAGTGAGGATTCAATATCCGCCTTCATTTTAGCGGGGGGTAAAAGTAAACGCTTTGGGCAGGATAAATCAAAATATCTATATAAGAATAAGCCACTCATTAAACATGCCTATGATGCACTATCCCCGGTTTTTGATGATATATCCATAATCGGAAATGAAGCCAGTGATTATGATATACCGGGAATAAAAATATATTCTGATATTATACCCGGCCTGGGCCCCATTGGAGGAATCTACACAGCCCTCAATAATTCAAAAGCCCCCAGATCATTTATTTGTCCCTGTGACATGCCCTTTATAAATAGTGAATTTATTGAATACATGGTATCAATTCCCAATGAATATGATTTAATTATACCTGAGGTAAGCGGCTTTTTAGAACCACTCCATGCAATATACTCAAAAAACTGCATTACCCCTCTGAAAAGCCTTATTGATAATAAAATCAATAAAGTTATTGAAATTGTTGATAAAGTTGAACTCAGAAAAGTCAATGAGGATGAAATCACGTTCTTCGATGATCCTGAAAAAATATTTCAAAACATAAATTATATGGAAGATATTGAGTGGGCATAATAAACTTTTCCCATGATTTATATCATAAAAAATGCCAAAAAAAACGAATAATTGCTTTACAGTATTAGTGACAAATAAAATTAATCAAATATCATTTCAAAGATAGATTAAAAACTACATGAAATTCCAAAATTCATCTTACATAATCGGTGAGGGAAAGCCCAGGGAAGAATGTGGTATTTTCGGGATTTACGGAAATGCCAGGGCGGCCAACCTATCCTACCTTGGATTATATGCACTGCAGCATAGGGGCCAGGAATCAGCCGGTATTGCCTCCTCCGACGGCCATCATATTTACAGGTATGCCGGCATGGGCAAGGTTGTTGATATTTTCGAGGAAGAACAGATAAAAAACCTCAATGGACATCTGGCAATTGCCCACAACAGGTATTCAACAACGGGTTCTTCATTTTTAAGGAATGCTCAGCCCCTGAGAGTTGAATCCATACTGGGGCCCATAATTCTTGCTCATAACGGCAACCTTACAAATGCAGGTGCTTTAAGATTTGAGCTGGAAAAAAAGGGTAATATCTTTCAGACGGCCAATGACTCGGAAGTTATAGTTCATCTAATGGCACGTTCGGGAATTGATGACTTTCTGGAAGCACTTATATTTGCACTGAAGCAAGTGAAGGGTGCCTATTCACTCCTGGTTATGAATAAAAATAAAATCTATGCTGTCCGTGACCCATATGGATTCAGGCCTCTTGTCCTTGGCAAACTGGAAGACTCGCATATAGTTGCCTCTGAGACCTGTGCACTTGATATCATCGATGCAGAATATGAAAGAGAAGTTGAACCGGGTGAGATTATTGAAATTTCCAAGTACGGCCTAAAATCTTTCTTCCCTTTCGAAAAGAAGAAGCACGCGTTCTGTATTTTTGAATATATATACTTCTCAAGGCCCGACAGTATAATCTTCGGCAATTCCGTTTACGACATGAGAATTGCCCTTGGAAGGATGCTTGCACGGGAATTACCGGTGGAGGCAGATATTGTAGTGCCCATACCCGACTCCTCCCTGTGCGCTGCCCTTGGCTACTCAAAGGAATCGGGCATCCCCTACGAGATAGGCATGATAAGAAGCCATTATATCGGAAGGACCTTTATTGAGCCATCACAAAAGATAAGAGACTTTGGTGTAAAAATAAAATTTAACGTTGTAAAGGCCTCGGTGGAAGGGAAAAAAATAGTAATAGTTGATGATTCAATTATGCGCGGTACAACCATGAGGAAAATAATCAAGATGTTCCGAAAGGGAGGTGCAAAGGAAATCCATGTAAGAATATCGGCGCCTCCAACAAAATTCCCATGTTTTTATGGAATTGATATTCCCACGCATAAGGAACTTATAGCGTCAACGCATTCACTTGAAGAAATAAGAAAATACCTCAGAGTTGACTCAATACAATACATGTCTGTGGATACACTGCTGGGTGCCGTTGATAAACCGGAAATGAAATTCTGTACAGCCTGCTTTGACGGAGAATATCCTTCAAAGCTCAACCGGGAAAGCGAAGACTCACAGAAATACCTCTTTGAAGATTCCGCAAATAGCGAATACTATTAAAACTTAAAATATTAGCCACAAAGTCACGGAGGCACTGAGGAATAAGTGCAGTTGATTCTATTTTCACTAAAATATTCTTTTACAAGGATTGATTTTCAATAATTTTAATTTGATTTGTGAAATTAAAATATCCAATATAAAATACTTGACGAAATCAGCTGCATTTGAATTTTTACTTGTTTATATCATTTATTATAAATATATATGATTTAATAGGCCACTAGCTCAATTGGCAGAGCATCGGTCTCCAAAACCGAGGGTTGGGGGTTCGATTCCCTCGTGGCCTGCATTAACTGAAGAGCCCTAATAACTTAGGGCTCTTTTTATTGCTCCTGAAATTGTTATATAGGAACTTGCATCAATTTGTTTTTTAGAAAGTTAATACCCATTTCTGCGAGCGTCATATCTCATAATGGCTTTTATAGGAAGCAAAAAATAATCTTTGTTGACAAAAAGATTACCAGGTACTTTAATCTATTAAAAATTTTTGACTTTTATTAAAATTTCATTGAAACGGATAAATCAATCCCATCAGGTGAAAAAACTTTTTCAGAATTATAATCATAACGAGGTTTTATATCCAAAGATATTTCTTTAGGGATATCAATAGCACTAATAGGTCTGATAAGTTTACTGTTATAATTACTTACAACTATTACAGAGTAAAATATGTCTATTACACAAAGTGATATACATGTTATACCTGAAGCAATTAATCCTATTTTCCACCTATCTTTTTTGTTGTTATAATATTCCCAATCTTCCTCAGAAGATGTTTTATTTGCTAAGTCTTCATTTTTATTAGATTGTTGAATGCAAATAAAAATAAATGCAAAAGAAGAGGACTTTAAAATAGCAAGCGTTAATCCCCAACCATCAAAACCTTTATTAAAGCTACCACTCCAAAAGGGTAATAAAGATGTAATACCAGCTCCCCCGGGTGATACATAATCTTTATGGCTAGAAATATCGTATTCCTTTTTTGGTTCAACTCTTTTGTAATCTCTTTTAACTGTTTTTCTTTCTTTTGTTATCTTTGCAGTAAGTTTATCAGTAAATAAAGTAACAGCAGAAAATAATTTGCCTTTTTTGGTTAATTGCCTTTGTCCAAATAATGCTATCCCTTTTTCAACATCAACTATTCTTCCATTAATTACAATATTGCCTTCATATTTCATTATAGTACCAATGAGAATATATTTTGCAGATAACAATTTTCCAATTTTTACAGCACACTGCTGATCAGTACAACCAGTTTTCTGAAATCCCTGCTCTTTTAATATCTGATTTATCTGTTTTCTTTCAACAACTCTATATTTCCCAGTATTTATCATCTCTGTTCTTATCAATTCGGATGTATTTTTTGCCACTCTTTTAGATACACCTTCTGCTTTAAAATCCATAACGGCAAGAATCATTTTTTTAGCTGAATAGGTGGGTGAAGAAACAAGAATTGAAAGTACAATAAGAAAAACTAGTGACGAAATAACTTTCATAATAACCTCACTTGAACTGTTTTCAATAAACTAACACGCTCTATAATAAAGTCAACAAGTTTTCAAAGAACATTTACTACATAACCATTATTTTGCGACATATAGATTTAATAATAAAATAATCCTGCAATCAATTGTGGATTCAAGATCAAGTGCAACACTTGCGATTATTATATAAAAAGGAGGCAAGTGTTATGTCAAGAAAACATAAACACCTTACAGCATCAGAATAGGAAAAAAATTATTTACTTTTACTACATTTTGGGATATCAAGAATAATATCTAATTTTTATAAAAATAATTTTGGAGAACAAAAAATGAGTATAATTGACACTTTGTATCCATTAACCAGGCAACAATGCAAACGTGCAAGCGAGATCCTGGCCAATGCCTTTTCAGAAAAACCAATGCTAAAACTATTAAAAATCCCTACAGAAGATATGAGAAACATGTTTGAAATGATGGTCCGATTCAGTTTACGATATGGTGAGGTATATTCAACATCTGAAAAACTTGAAGGCATTATGGCTTTTTTACCTGATTCATATGCAAAAATGAGAAGTTGGCATATGCTTCGAAGCGGTGCAATTTTTCCAGTTCTAAAAATAAAAAAGCAGTTGATGAATATTCTGAAAGTAACCGAAAAAATTTTAGAAGAAGAAAAGAAAAATCTTTCAATCGGCCCCTATATATTACTCCTCTCCATTGGTATCTCACAGGGACAACAGGGAAAAGGACTGGGAGGAAAGATGTTAAAAGCCTTAATTGAAAAAGCTGAAAATGAAGGCAGGGCCATCTATCTTGAAACTGACACTGCTGATAATGTGAAACTATATGAATATTATGGTTTTAATGTCTTAAAAGAAATAATTATTCCTAATTTAAATATTCCCATGTGGACAATGGCACGATTGTCTCGAGATAAAAAATAAATTCCTTATCTAAAATATAATCACTATGGAGGCAACATCGTTTATGATAAAACGTTATATGTAATTAACCAACAATATGAGTGGTAATTAAATTATTTTATATTTCCCTCATAATTTATACTTTTAAGCCACTTTACTAAACCAGACCAGCATATAAAAAACAGGTTATCTTCCAAAAGTTTAAGTTTAATGCAACAGAATTTTCATAAATTATATGGATGTAATTTATGAAAATTGTCCAGAGAATGCATCAAAATAGTTCATGGATGGACTATTTTATTCTTACCTGCAGCGGACGAAGCAGCCAGAACCTTTAAGGTTCTGGCTTTTTTGTTTTTTTTAACGGCATAGAATTCAGTAAATTCCTGTGTATACGGGCATTGCTAAAATTTATTATCAGATTTCTTGACTAAAATACTAAGTATTAATACTACAAAAAGCAACCCGCCTGAAATTACATACAAAATAACTGAACTGAACTCTGAAACAGATGATTTTAATCTTGCCTCCTCAGGATTCTCTGGAAGATAATAAATTATCAGTTCGTGTCCACTTTTCAAAGTATCGTATAGTTCTTTAGTAATGTAAATATTGGTTGAAATAAAGTCATTATTCACGTTTTCAGTAAAAAATGTAATATCTGCTTTGTATGATATTCTTGATGCAATTCCGCTTGCTTCTCTTTTTCTATACGTTCTCATAATATTTGCTTTTGTTTCTATACCTTGTTCTTTGAACTTATTGTTTTCCAATTCCGAAACCATAGCAACAATTATCAGAACAACAGATATTATGATTAATAAAGCATTGATTTTTGTGATATTACTCTTCATTTTGATATTTAGGAAATTCATCCCTACTACTGAGCACTTACGTAACAAAAAAAAATTATCGATCAATTATCCCAGCTGAAAAGAATATATACAAGCAAAATTCCTGTGCACTTCGACTTCGCTCAGCACAAGTCCATAGGGCATTGTTAAAATTTATCATTTGTTTTTTAAGAAATTAGTGCATATTACTACGAGCACCATATCAAATAATGAATATTAAATGAAGCCATAAAAATCTTTATATTGAAAATGATTATATTGAAAATATAAAAACTTTAATATAATTACAAATCATATTTTCATGCCAGTTTACTAAACCAGGCCAGCATATAAAACAGTTTATTTTCTAAAAGTTTAAGATTAATGAATAAGAAGAATTCAGTCATTTCCATTTTTACACTTTTCCATATCACTATACTTTTTAGATTTTAAAATACATAAATTATAATCCTTATTATAATTATGATAGCATTTTTTAATTTCAGATTTTTTATAATATTTCCTTAAAGCTTCTGTCTCCATTTTGATTTTTGGATCTTGCTGCATAAGATTAAACATATGAGTAATCATTTTCTCACACTCTCTTTTATTTAAAAGGCCGGATTTTTTTGTATTTTTACACTCTCTTGCTTCATCAAAGGTTTCAGAGATAATTATACAATCAACAACATCTTTTCTAAATTTTTTAATACATCTTTTATTTTCCATTTGTGCAATTTTTTTTAATTTTGGAACTAATCTTTTCCGGGCAGGATCTTTTTTTATTAAAGAAACCAGCTTATCCACAGCTTTTTTGCATTGTTCTTCAACAGATAATTCATTTTTTTCACCGGCAAATGTGACAAGAGCAACAAGCATCAACAATAAAACAAAATACTTCACAATATCTCCAATAATAATGAATATCTTTTTATATACTTTTTTTGTTAAATAATAATTTTTCCCAATGTTCCCAGTGCAAATAGATGTTATCAGTTGAAGTCCACTGTTAGAATTAATGTAATATTCTATTAGACAATTGTGCAACAAACTATTTGTTCGACAGGGTCGTGTTGGTTGCAGTGCCTATCATTTAAAATATAAAATTATTTTGTCTTACAAAAATACCCGATTTTGCTCATAGCATCATTTTCCTTTAGTTTTGATGGATCATCTTTGCAAAGTTTAAACTTTCTAAAGTCCTCTTTTGTTAAAATATAACAATCTTTATTATTTACAATATAATTATTTTTGTTATAAACTTTTTTCCCATACTCTGTCAAAAAACCATTAATATCTTTATTCCAATAAATTGAAAAAATGCTTGGTTTGCTTATAGATTTGGTTATTTTTTCATCTGGCTCAATTACTTTTTTTGCACCATAGTTTATTTTAATGATTATCTCATTTCCTTTAACTGAATATTCACCGGTACTTATCTCATCAATGTGTGTATGCATTTCATCAGCTGACATTATATATTTAACTTTTCCATTATTTAATTGTAATTTATAGCGTTGAATATCAGGTTCACTTGCACAAACACCTCCAAAATTGTAAGATTTTAGTTTGAGATTCATAAATTTCTGAGGAATTATATTTGATGATTTTAAAATTCTTATGAATCCACCGAAAGACCAGCCAATTTTTTCATTATACTTTATTTTAAACCACTTTGATTTAATTCCATAATGAATTTCTTCTGGGCCAGAATCTTTTAATACAATTATTTTTGATCCGAATGGTATGTATCCAATTTTTTTTGATTTCACGTTTGGCTTTTCTCTAATTTTTAGTCCAGATTTTTCGGTTATTACTGCATCATAGTATTTTGAGCAGCTTGCAAAAAAAAGAAATGACAATGCAATACAAACGAATATTTTCATTTTTAAATCCCTCTTTTTCTGATGTAATTACGGCATTGCAACTAACGTATTCATAAACAAATTTCGTAAATACATTCATTACAAGTTATATCTGCATAGCAGATATGCGACCTCTCGCAAAACAAGTATTTAAAATATATTTCTGGCTTGCAAGCAGAAAATTAAGGATAATTGACCAACAATATGATTGGTAATTCAATTATTTTACATATTCATTATAATTTATACAATATTATTTACTTATCAAATTTCAATATCAGTCAATGGCTATATATTTACCTGCCCTGCCTGATCCACTAAATTATGCTAGTTTAATTAGTTGATAATAAAAATATCATATGATTAAATGACCGCGGCTGTTAATACCGCTAATAATTTGAAAAATTAACCGAAATATCAGCGCCATAAAAATTCATGGAAGGATTTATATATATATATTTTCAGTGAATGGTAGTCTTCAGTAGTAAGAAACTTCCTGAAAAACAAAAAAAAGGTGGGCTAATGTTTCACATTTTGCATTGTGGCTCAATTTCTTAGATTAGAGGAGACATGCATGAATAAAAACAAAAAACCATATACGCCAAAAAAAATAAGTGGTGATAATGTTGAGGTGTTATTCCTCGAAATTGTTATAAAAAGTGGTTTTACAACACCAATTACTCCGGCATACAATATTTTTATGTCACTACTTGCCGAAAGAGGCATCACCTCTGCAATTCATAGTTTCAATTCAAATAAAATTGGATCGTTGGATTTCAAAGTCGATAAAACATATATCAGGGGCGTAGAACCCGATGGAGAATATCGCAAAGAACTGGATACAATTATTAAAAAAACAAATCCAAAAATAATTGCAATGAGTTTAGTGACCTCAACATATAAAAGAGGAAAAAAAATTGCTCAAGAAATAAAAAAGTCCTACCCGCATATTGTCCTCATTACTGGAGGGATACACCCCACATTTGCTCCTGAACAAACACTAAAAGACGGTTTTGATTATGTTTTTGTTAGAGACGGATTCCAAACAATCGCACAAACAGTTGAAGATATTTTATTAAAAAGGGGGCCCGATACAAGAATAATCGCGCCTCCCCGACCTTTTGTTGAGTTTCCTGACAGCTTGCCTTTAGCGCATCCAAATGCGAATGATAATCGCAGCTGTTTTTATTTTGGTACTTTTAAAAACCTGCTTTTTACGTCTTATGGATGCAGTGAAGTTTGTAAATTTTGTGCGGGTGCCGGATATTATAAAACAGGACGTATAGCACTTTCACCGGAAAGAGTTGTTGATGAAATGCAATGGCAGATTGAACAATTTGATAATAATGAGTTCCTTATTTGCGATCCCGTTTTGGTTAAAGACAGTAAAGATGATTTAACGCGGATGCTTAAGATTATGGATTTAATTGATGAACAGGAGCACGAAATATTCCTTACCACAGAAATCAAAGCTGATATAATTAGCACACTGTATCGTGAGCGAATTGATGATTTTAAAAAGATTTATAAACATTGCACTTCAACAGTATTCGGTATTGAGTCTGTTAGAGAGAACAATTTGCAGACATACAAACATCAAACAATTAACGACATTGAAATTGCAATTGAAGCAATCAATTCGCTTGAAATCATAACAGCCATGTTTTATATTATCGGCTTCCCATACGACACTGAAAAATCAATAAAAGAAGATTTGAAACTGGTTCGAAACATGGCTGGACCGAATACTTTCATACCAATTTTTATATTTACCCCGGATCCATTATCGAAATTGTTTAGGGAAATGGAAGAGTACAATCTCATAGCGACAAAAGATTGGGATAAATACGCACATAAAGACTTGGTATGGCGCCATAAAAATTTTAATCCACCACAGCTAAAAAAGCTTTATCATGAAATGCGAGAAACATATGGAACGCCAGCATGGGCAAAAGAGATGTGGGAAAATGAAATGATGCAAATTTGAATATATGTCCCGGAAAATTTTAATTACCATCAGTGACCGGGAATTTACCGGCCAATTTACTCCACTCTACTAAACCAAACCATCATATTGAAAAAATTATCTTCCAAAAGTTTAAGTATATTTCTACCTGAAATTAAAAGGGCTCTGAAATATTTCAGGGCCCTTTTAATTACTTATAATACATCGTCAACTTCCAATCAAACCATATGTTCAGGCGGCTTTCCGTTTTTAAGCCTTTTCCCCGATGAAAAAATCATATGCCCTTCTCCAAGTTTAATAAAAACAAAGAGGCAGGTTAAAATAACAAATAAAACAATGACTACAATTATATTATTGTAATCAATCTGCGTGTATATATCGCCTTTACCAATTACCGGCATGGCTTTAAAGCTGACCGGTAATCCATACTTTTCTGCAATAGTTTTAATCTGTACAGGGTGGATCACCGGTATGCCATCTTTTGCCGGGTAAATAAAAATTGATATTTTCTTTGAAAATATTTTCAGGACTCTTTGTTTGAACTTGATCTATTATATTTATCCTGAATAAACAGGACACCCTAACTTCTTACTGATTTTTTGCAGGTTTGAATCAAAACTAAATAATTCATAACTGTTCGCAAATATTGAAGCAGCTAAATTGATATCAACCCATCCCATTCCGTATGTGTATGCTTCATATTTTTTAATGAATTCATATATATCATTTTCTTTAATGATGTTACAGAAATTTAATGATTTCATTAAATCCTCATTAGTTTTTGATAAGCCGGCCAGCAACAGCTCGCCAAGTATATATGGATGAATAATAACATTACCCTCAACAATGATATTCTTTAAAGCCAGGGCATTTTTTTCGCCTTTAAAAAAAGAGACCCACACACTTGTATCAACTAAAGTCATTTATTTTTTCGCCTTGGAGGTGCTTTTATTTCTTTCTGAGACCCAAAAGATTCAGCAAGTTCTCTCATCTTACCTCTCTTTAGAAGTTCCTGTAAAGCCATCTCGATTATCCCTTTTTTAGTTTTAATGCCATATACTTTCATTGCTTCACTAATTAGCTTGTCATTAATATTTACTGTAGTTTTCACACATACAACATATAACATTCTATACATACTTTCAACATATATTATACATACCAATACGAATATTTAGCCATATATATATTTGATAAAAATAATACGATAACCTGGGCTATCAGCCACCGGCCAAATCATCCAGGCTAAATGACATGGAATAACAGCCATTACCGTGATCCCTTATTTCTTCCTTATTTGAATTAATATCCTTCAAAAACCTCAGCGTTTCACCTGCAATGAGGCTGAACATGGGATCATTTATTTTTGAAATACGCTCAAGATTCTCAGTGCAGACATGGGGCATAATGGAATAAGCATGGGTGCATATTAATATTGCCGCATTGAGGCTTTCTCCTTCGGCAATATTTTTAATTTCAGCCAGGCCAGCGGGGCCCTTTTTGACAATCTTCCTGTAAATTTTCTCGGCAAGAGTGTCCTGTTTAAATGAAGCCTCCACTCTATGCTCTATCAGGCACCGGTGCTTTTTTTCAGCGGCATCAATAAAATCCATTGAGAGTTTGTTAATATTGTTCTTCATAATAGTTCTCCTTTTAGTGAGTGTATATAATTAATACGAATGAGAATGGGTTTTGATAAAAAAAATTTGAAAAAAAATTGATTATTTTATTTTTATGCTATATTTTTATCTGAAAAACATAAAATTTCATGCATTTTTATTTTTTCAGTTGCATTATCCTTTATAATATGTCCTATATATAGGAACATAAGAAAAAACATTGGGGGAAAAAATGAAAAAGATATCAATTTTATTCTTCATTATTACATTAACATTTATTATATCTGCATGCAAGAAATCACCGGAACAGGGCACAATTACAGGGCATATTTCCTTTTTAAATGGTGATGTTCAGATAAATGGGAAAAAAGCCAGTCATAATCAAAAGATCAAATATGGTAATACTGTTACAACAGGAAAGTACAGCAACTGTTACATTACATTCGATAAACTTAACATCATAAAAATGACGTCCAATGCGAAAATGAAATTCCTTGTGAAGGAAAAAGATTCTTCCATAAATCTCTTAAGAGGATTTATGGGCCTTGTCATAAAGAATAAAAAGAGGCTTAAAAATTTCAGGGTAATAACCCCTACAATTACTGCAAGCGTAAGGGGGACCGTCTTTTATATTGGAGCCGAAACTCCCAAAAGGACCTATTCGTGCATTTGTAACGGCAAAATAAAATATGATTTCACTGGGAAAACATTACTGCATCAGGCCAAACATCACTACGGTGGATATTTTACAGAAGCAAAGGGAAAAATATCATTTAACAAAGGCGGCGGATGGGCAGGCCACTCATTTAAGTTCATGGATGAACTGGCATCCAGAATAAATATTAAAATTGACTGGACAAAACTGCCGTAGCAATGATTTTTAAAAATTGATAAAATCATGTCTTATCGAATAAAAATAAACTTTCTTTTTTTGATACTGACAGCTTTTCTTTTTCAATCCTGTAAAGGCGGTTCGGACAAGCTTTCAAACTGGCAAACCATCGATTGGAAAACTGCCAATAATGGCTCATATGCGGATTTCACTTACCAGGGCTTGCCACCATCCTGCTCTGATAATCCAATTAGCACAAATTCCAATTTTCACTTTTTATACCGCAAAGGCTCAGAAAACAATCTGGTAGTTTTTTTCCAGGGGGGCGGTGCATGCTGGCATACAAACAACTGCATTAATGACACAACCTATACATACGAAACTCAGTTTTTTGAAAATCAATCTTATTTTGATATGGTAAGTAAAGGTCAATATTCGTCATTGGGCTATGGAGGTATATTTGACTTAAGTCAAAATGATAATCCCTTTAAAAACTGGAGCTTTATATATATCCCCTATTGTACGGGAGACCTCTTCTGGGGTGCAAAGGACACCGACTACAATGGTACTACCATCAGGCACAGGGGGCATGTTAATTTCAGGGTTGTCCTGGAGTGGATGAAGGACACTTTCTCCACTGACCCGGAAAAAATCTTTGTCACCGGCATTAGTGCAGGTTCATACGGCGCAATTATTAATTTCCCCTATATAAAAGAGGCATTTACGGAGTCAGAATTTTATGTACTCAGCGATTCAGGTGTGGGAGTGATAAACAGCGATTTTATAGAATATGGTCTTCCCAACTGGAATTCCCAACTGCCAACATCATCAAGACTACTTTCAACACCAGGCTTTACCGGACTTGACGAAGTTGACCTTAATACAACATCCCTGGCTGAAGTTAATGCCATTATTGCGAACTATTATGCTGACACAAAATTTGCACAGTACACAACAGCCTGGGACAGCGTGCAGGTTTATTATTTAACAGTAATGGAAAACATAGATAACATATCCGACTGGGATGATTCAACAGATGAATGGTGCGTTTGGAACCAGTCAATGAATGACAACATCGAGACTACAAGTACAAACAGTACACAGGGGAACTATAAGTTTTTTATTGCCCCCGGGGAGGACCATACAATTATGTTTTCATCGGAATTATATTCGGAAGTTTCCAACGGCACTTACCTGGTTGACTGGATCAATGACATGATTAACGGCGGCGCAGGTTTTGATGACGTTAACTGCACAGAGGACTGCAATAAGCCCAGTGGATTGCCTGATTGCTTATAGAGGATTTACATATATTTACATGAAAACTTTCAATCCTTCATTGATAAATAATCAAATTTACCCTGTACAACAATGGTAAATATATTATCGTCAAGGTCATTATTAAGTTCACCGCTGAGGGTTTTCCATTTAAAGTTTGCCATTACCTTGAGGCTTTTAAAGGGATAGTAGTTTATCCCAATCGTATAATTTTCCAGAAGCTCATATCCGCCAAAAACAGCATTCTCATACCTGTAGGCATCATAACGGAAACCAGCTTCCAACATGTCTTTCAAAATAACCACCATAATCTTTGCTTCCCAGCCCTGGTATGAATAATCAATTTTGTTGTCATCATCAAAATCATCATCCACTAAGCCCCTGCTGTACATCCCGGTTATGCGGATTCTCTTGAAAAGCTCAATATATAAATCGCAGGACCATGATTTTCTTTTAATATCCAAAACAGTTTTTGCGTCATTATAAAGGAGGTTATTATGCCTGTTATAATTGAAATGCCCGCCCGGTTTTAGTGACGTAAGAAAAAATTTATTTATTCCAAAAAAAGATGCAATGTCCCAGGACAGGCGGAAACCATAGAAATGGTCTCCCGGTGAATTGGTATAAACAGAACCCTTGTTTTCAGGGCCACCGGTAAAATTATTTGCCCCAAATCCGTTCCCCAGCATAAAAAAATATTCAGCTGAAGCTATTTTTCCTTTCAGCGCAAGACCTAGGTCACGCTGATAAGTGTTGAGGTTAGTAAAGGGCGAAACGCTGGATACGCTGCGGCTCAGGGACCAGTTTGCAATATTAGCGGAAAGAATACTCCTGGTTGCATCTTTTTTTGGAATAAATAAATTTTTTC
>JBHPHB010000066.1:0-14797 GCA_042569985.1 Spirochaetota bacterium
ATAAAAATAAATGTTAAATGGTATCCCCTAAAGGAACATCCATATATTGCTTAAAGGATTTATCCCTTTCGTTAAACACTTTGATCAAAATGGGATTTAATTCTCTGGAGGAGTGGCTATGCAATTTGTCAAATGCATAGCTTCAAAGCCTAATATATTTAATAATATCACTCTTGATTTAAATCATAGAGTGGTGGTCATCTATGGAAAAAACAGCTCTGGAAAAACATTTTTTGCCAAGTGTTTAATTGAAGGGATATTTAAGAGATTTTCACAATCTCAATTGTTAGATGATGAAGTGTGGGACCAGCTTTTTCTGGACATATCATTTTCTCTTCCCCCATCTGAAAGCTACCGTTTTACAAATAATAGCAAGAATTATTTTACAATCAAATCAAGAAAAAATGAAGATGATGAAATAATCTATTCTGAGATTGTTGAAGAAGATGAAGATGAAGATCTAAATTTTATTGACTTATCAAACATAAAAGACGGAGAAAATCTTCGGAATTTTCTTAATCTATATGATTCTGCCTCATATATTGCAACATCCTTTATTCCTTCACCTTCAGACCTTGATAAAGATGAAATTTTAGATTATTCAATGATAAAAAATTTCATTCTAAACGATAATTCAGGTTTTTATAATCTTTATAATAATTTGCAAAGTGCCTTTAAAGATGATAATTTATCAATATCCAGCAACCTATCCAGCTTTAAAACAAAATAATTTCGGAAATGTTGAAAAATGAAGGAATGCTTAAAGATATAAATAAAAAAATACAGATGATTGATATCCAAAGTTCACGTATAGATAAACTGGCCTCGGAAAAAAATAATGTAAAGGAAGAGATAGAAGACCTGAATGATTCATTAAAATTTAATGAAAAGAAAAAAAAGATTTTCGTTAAGATAAAAGAAAACCTCAGTAGAATTGAAAGACTAAATGTTGATTTAAAAAAGGTTGGTGAAGATGTAAAAATTGAAAAAGATAAAGTCAGATCAATATCGAGATTAAAAAATGAGCTGCTTAAATCATATCCTCAATTTACCGGTTTAGGGTTAACAAATAATGATGATCTTGATGAGCTTCAAAGTCTTTTTATTAATGTGAGAAACCTTGATGAGAGCATTAATGATTACAGCTTTAAGCTGGGGAAACGGAAAAGAATCTTTAGGAAAGTCTGCCTGGGAATTAATGTTGCATGCATTACCGCCATACTTTTTGTTTTAGCTATCAATGACTTCTCCTTTAAAAAAGACCTTTTTCTGTTAGGTGGAATTCTTGGGTTTGCAGTTATATTTACTCCCATAATATCTGTGATTTCACATTTTACTTCAAAGAATAAAAAGACTGAGGAATTGAATAAAGAAAAGGAAACTTCCATTGAAAAAATGACATTGATTTTAAGTAAAAATTCAACCGAAATTAATGATTTTAAATTAAGTGATATTTATGAGTTTTTACTGCAGTACTTTGAAGATTATGTTGAGTATACCGAAAAGAAAAAGGAATTATTTGAATTAGAAAAAACCGTGAAAGACAGTGATCACCTCGGTTCCATTGAAGCTAAACTGGAAACATTCATAAAAGAGGAGAATAATATTAGAAGTGAGATCCAGAGAGATATTGATTCACTCTTCAACAATGATTTTAAGCTTGAAGAAGATGAATTAACGGATATGATATTTGAGATTGACAAGGACATTGAATATAAAAGGGAAGAAATTAAGATAAAAGAAAAAATATTATTGCAGATTGATAATGACATGAAACAGGACATCGGGGCATCTGATGAGAAGGATAATTTAATTGAAGAGAGAGAAAACCTTGGTGAGAACCTTGACAAGTTAAATTCACATAAGGGTTCATTAAAATTTATTTTGGAAGCATTAAAAGAAGCTGTTGATAAAAGAGAAAAGAAACAACTAAATAAATTATTAAAGTCCAGTCTAGAAAAATTTAATTATATTACCGATAACCAGTTTATAACAGTTATTGACGAAAGGGTTATTGAAACTTTAATTACAAAGAATAAAGTGACTGAGGATCTGAATCCAACAATGATCCATCATTTATTGTTATCAATAAAATTATCATTGACTGACTTTTTAATTGATGGAGATTATTCATTACCAATAATAATTGACGATCCGTTTTTATTTATGGACGATGACAGGATTTACAGGTTTAAAAAAGTAGTATTTGATATTTCCAAAAAAAGGCAGGTTATAATATTAACTCATACAAAGGATAAGAAAAACTGGGGTAAATATATAGAACTGTGACAGGTATGTTATGGTTTAGTCCCGTTTATAATTAGCTTTTCAATTTATATTTTAGGAGTATAGAGTTTAAATAATAATTTAAGATATGGATAAAAACGGACAATTAACATTTTCTGATGATCCCCTTTTAAATGGCAGTAATGAAGTATATCAGTTAATTGAAGATGGGAAATATAATGATGCTGTTTTAAAGCTGGATAGGTTGCTGGATATTGATCATGAATATCCCGGATTAATTGAAAGCTATAGGATAGCCAAGTTCTGGTTAAACCGTGAGGATGAAATTAATAACCTGGGCAATGGTAAAAAAAGGGCTGATTTTCTCATGAACGAATGGGAGACGTTTGATGAGTATGTCCACAGTAAACATATGACAGAGACCCCTGCATATAAAGCTGCAATGAAACAGGTTTTTTTTGATGCCTCCGAGAACTATAAATTGGCTTTTAAAAAGAATGAGGATGCCACCAGTAATTTCGATTTATTGTTAAACCTTGGTGATTGTTTTTTAAAACTGGATGAATATAAATATACCATTGATACACTTGAATACGCAAAGAGCTCTTATAATGCAAATGCCCGATTGCTTTCAATTTTAGGTGAGGCATATTTTCATGAGGGTGATTTAACTAAAAGCCTTTCATATTTCAGGGAGGCATTTTTTATTGATCCATCAGAAATTGATCTGACTTTATTAAAGGCAGCACCGATAGTAAAATTAGTGGAGATAATTAAAAGCGAAAAAAAGGAATTTAACGATATCAGGGAATGGGTCCCTGTATATGGATTTTTGAATGATATCTTTTATGTAAGGAGAAACCTTAACAAACATCAGGTGGAAAGTATTAAAAAGGAAATTTTTAATTTAGAGGCCAATTATCAGAGAATGGATAAAGAACAGATAAATACAACGAATATAATTCCCCGATTAATAAATAAATACATATGGATGCTTGATTATTATGAGTTCCAGGAATATAGTTTCGAAAATATAACTGATATAAGGGGAAGGTTGATTGGTATAGATAAAAATCTATTTACTGATTTTTTTAAGAAGTCCGAAAATAAGTAATTTTTTTTTATAGGTTCCTTTTTTTACTACCCTCATTTAACCCCATTTTATTAAATGGAAGATAAGTTGAATGATTTAATAACCACTTTATAATTTGATAAAAAATTTGATAAAAATATGAAAGAATTCGCGATAATATCTTATCCCGGTGCTGATGATGACTTACTCCTTTCATTGACCCATAAGAGGTCAAGGTACCTCCTTCCAATCGGAGGTAAGTTCAGGGTAGTCGATTTTACGTTGAGAAACTCTTTTTCCTGTGGTGCCTTAACAACAGTAATATACAATAATCAAGAGGATAGACTTGAAGATTATGTTGAGAACTACGGTCCCTTCGATGAAAAAAATCCAAAGATAAGAGTGGTCTCTCATAAGTATTCCGATATAAGTTTCTGTTATAAAGTATTGAAAGAGATTAAGGCAGGATACTATATTATCTATAATGGTGACAACCCTTCCATAATTAATATGACAGAAGTAATGGAGAAATATAAATCAAAAAAATCTAAGGCACTTCTTTTTAGGCTAAAAATAAATGGTAAACCTTCTATGGCCCATAAAATTTTAGTAATAGATCAAAGTACTCTTCTCAAAACAGTAAGAAAGGCAATCAAGGAAGGAAGGTCATCTCCAAATATTTTTGAGATGATTATTAATATCCTCATTAATAAGGGTATTGCCAAGGTTAATTTTAAAGCCAGTTATTGGCCCATTAAAAATATTCCGCAATACTATGCCTTAAATAAAGAAGTTATCTGGAACAGGGAGTTATCAACAAAAATTTATAAGGAAAATATTATACAGAGCCAAATCAAAGCAAATGGATATGCCCAGATTGGGAAGCATGGTAAGATTAAGAGTTCCTTTATATCTGATTATTGTAATATTAATGGTGAAGTTGATAATTCAATCATTTTCCCAGGTGTAGAGATTGGTGAGAAAACTGTTGTTAAGGATTCGATTATTCTGCCCTTTGTTAAGATTGGGGCAAACTCCAGGATTATTAAATCCATAATTGATGAAAGAACAGATCTTAACAGCGAAATTGATTATTATAATGTTGGACATTCCTGCAGAATTGGCTCGCAGGACAAACATATAAAGAATAAAGATTTTCCCAATTCACTTTTTGACAGCATAACAGTTATTGGTAAAGACAGCAGGGTCCTTGATACGGCTAATATTGGAGGCGCCTGCTATGTCGCTTCCGGACTCGGAGAGGATTTTTTTACCAGGAAGAAATATCTCTATGACGGCCAATCAATTATCGAGTAATATTGTTATTATAACTTCATAGCCCCCCACCCCCTGGCACCAGGATGGTGCCGTGCAGAAACGCAACAGGATGTTGCAAAAAATCTGCCCGGAGGGGGGCTTAATATATTTCATTTAATTTTTTAAGGGGGTAGTTAAGAAAGGTACCTATCTTTCAGTTAAATGTAAAAAGACATGAATGAAAAGCAAATTAAAACAGTTACTGCAGGCTTAAAGCAAGCTCTCACACCTGAAAAGGTTATTACTGACAGTGATATTCTGGATGTATATTCAAGAGATGAGACTTCCGATCTTTCTGCTTTGCCAGATATTCTTGTGAGGGCTGAAGATGTTGAGGATGTAAGTAAAGTCCTTGCAATTTGCAATAAGAACAAGGTTCCCCTTATTGCAAGGGGCGGGGGAAGCGGCGTAACGGGTGGTGCCGTTCCGGTCCTTGGCGGTGTACTTTTATCTCTTGAAAAAATGAACAGAATTATTGAGATAGACAGGGAGAACATGGTTGCCGTTGTAGAGCCTGGAGTTATTACGGATGACTTAAAGAAAGCAGTTTTAGCCGAAGGGCTTTTTTATCCTCCCGACCCGGCCAGCCTTGAGATATGTTCAATTGGCGGAAATGTAGCCGAGAATGCCGGAGGCCCGGGAGCTGTTAAGTATGGTACAACAAAGGATTATGTACTGGGCCTTGAATTTGTTTTGCCCGATGGTTCGGTTATTAATACAGGCGGCAAAGTGATTAAGGATGTTACCGGGTTTAATCTAATTGGTATATTGTTAGGGTCCGAAGGAACACTTGCGGTTATTACAAAAGTATACCTGAGGCTTATTCCCTCACCAGGGGTGATTAAGGATATTCTAATACCATTTAACTCTATTGATTCGGCAATTGAAGCGGTTTATGCCATATTGCATAATAAAATTATACCTGCCACCATTGAATTTATGGAAGAGAATGCTATTAAACTGGTGGGAAAGCATTTTGGCAGGGAAATTCCCCACGGTGACGCAAAGGCCCATCTTTTAATTCGTGTTGACGGTTATTCTGAAGAAGATGTGGACAGAAATTTGAATGCAATTGCTGAAGTTGTAGATATTGACGGGGATAAAATATTCGCTGCAGAATCGGATTTGCAGAGGGAGAAGCTATGGAAGGCACGCAGGTCAATACGTGAGGCATTGCATATCGAGAGCCCCGTAATTTTAGCAGAGGATTGCTGTGTCCCCATATCGGTGATACCAAAATTTGTAAAAACCATTAAGGAATATTTAAAATCCAGGCACCTTATTTCAATTTTTTTTGGCCATGCCGGTGATGGTAATGTGCATATTGATATTTTGAAGGGAGACATGGAGTACAAAAAATTTAAAAAATTGATACCCGAAATTAAAAAGAAGATCTACGGTGAAGCAATATCTCTTGGCGGTACAATTACGGGTGAGCACGGAATTGGATATACAAGAAAGGATTATTTACATATGCAGCTGGGAAATGAGGAGATAGAACTTCTCAAAAGAATAAAAAAGGCCTTTGACCCAAATATGATTTTAAATCCCGGAAAAATATTCACTCCCTAGCATTGTATCATAATCCTTATAACTTGAATAAATTTGTTTTTACACTTGACAAAAGATAATTTTGATATGAATTTTCCTTTGAATATTCATCTTTACCAGAAAAATAAAATAAAAAAATGAAATTAACACCACGCATAATATTATCTTCCATTGTTGGGGCAGCATTTTTTTGCCTTTTCTATTTAATTTTTGAGGCAAGTATTCTCCTGTCATCATTATTTATGCTGGGCGGTCTTATCGGAGGGTTCCTTTTCTTTAATCCTAAAAAGATCGATCCCGAGCTTGAAGAGCTTATGAGCCTTCATGGCATCACCCCAAAGATGGTAAAGGGCATTATTAAAAAGGGCAGGAAAAAATTAGCAAAAATGAGAAGGATAACAAAGAAGGCCGAAGATAAAGCCGTCAGGTATAAAATGGAGAACATTTGCCATGTTGTGGAAAAGGTCTTTGAGGATTTTGAAGAAGACCCAAAGGATATAAAAGGGGCAAAGCAATTCTTAAACTATTATCTTGATGCCACTTTGCAGATAATGGATAAGTATGCAGTTTTATCAAAAAATATATCTAACAAAGAAAGAAAAAAATCACTTAAAAAAGTAGAGAAGCTTATGGGAGATATTGAAGAGGCCTTTGAAAACCAGCTTTCAAGATTGTATGACGATGACTTTCTCCATCTTGACAGTGAGGTAAAAGTGCTGGAGAAGACCCTTGAGATGGAAGGATTGAAGAAGAAATAAACCTCCTGTTTACAACGCCTAAACAAAAAATCATCTATCTATTTACGACGAGAAGGAGTTATTATGAATACGCTTGCGGGACAAAACCCGGATATAACTGTAAAGCCCGTTGAAAGTAAAAAAATGCTGAAGGAGTTTATAAAAATTCCCTGGACTACCGGTATATATAAAAACGATACAGCCTGGGTACCTCCAATAATATTTGATCAAATGAAAATTTTAGATCCAAAGAAAGGATGGTTCTTCGAATTTGGAGAAGTTCAGCTGTTTATTGCATATAAAGGGAGAAAACCTGTGGGAAGAATTAGTGCCCACGTGGATCAGCGGTATGAAGAGAAATACGATAAAGGTACGGGATTCTTTGGATTTTATGAAGCAATAAATGACCCTGATGTTGCCAGGTCCCTTTTTTTTGAGGCTGAGGAATGGTTAAGGTCTAAGGGAAAAAAGACAATGAATGGACCGCAGAGTTTTTCCGTGTATGATCCAATTGGATTTGAAGTAAAAGGCGAAGATATTATGCCCGTTGTAGGCTTATTCCATTATGCCCCTTATTACAATGATCATGTGAAAGCCCTTGGTTTCTCCAAATCTACTGACTGGCACGCGATTCTGGTAAAACTTGAAACCTATAATGAATATTTTAATGTAATTCGTGATGAGCTCATGAAGGGAAAAGACTGGGATTATGTTGCCCTGGATAAAAAGCAAATAAAGAAGAGGGCACAGGATTTAAAAAATATATTTAATGTGGCATGGGAAGGTAATCACGGACATCTTCCATTTACTGATAAACAGTTTGATTTGCTTTTTGATGAACTTTCTCCCATAGTTATTCCTGAACTTGCCCAGTTTGCAGAAAAGGATGGCAAAACTATTGCCTTTATGCTTACAGTTCCCGATGTGAATCCATTCTTAAAAAAATTGAATGGAAGGCTTTATCCATGGAGAGTCATTCGATTATTATTTGATCTGAAATTTAGAAAACCAAAACGATTGAGGACAATCCTCCTGGGAGTCCTTCCTGAACACAGGGGTAAACATATTGATGACATATTTTATCTAATGGGCATCCCCTGGGCAAAGGCAAATGGATATGAGGTCTCCGAATGTTCGCTAATTGTAGAAAGCAATAAAAAAATGCTTGGCGCCATTAAAAATCTTAATGGAGAAATTTATAAAACTTACCGTCTTTATGAAAAGTCGATTGGTTAGAAAAGGTTATTATGACAAATATTACAAATGGATTCCATTATGTTGGAAATTGTATCCGCCCGCCCAGTGAATACAATTCGATCCTATTGCAGGCCACACTGGGTTGTTCTCATTCGAAATGCACTTTTTGCGGAGCTTACAAGGACAAAAAATTTAAAATAAAAGAAAAGAAATACCTGGAAGGTGATCTGGCTTTTGCCAGTAAAAACTGCACCCACCAGGATCGCGTTTTTGTAATGGATGGAGATGCTTTTGTTATGCCCATGGATAACTGGAAATGGCTTCTTGGAGAGATCAGGGAAAAACTTCCCTGGGTTAAAAGGACGACCAGTTATGCGAATTTAAAATCTATTAAGATGAAATCGGATGAAGAGCTCGCGCAATTGCATGAAATGGGTTTAAAGGCTGTTTTCTTAGGGCTTGAATCGGGACATGCAGATGTAAGGAAAAATACCCAAAAAGGTGGAACGCCGGAAGAGCTTATCCATCACTGCCAACGACTGAGAAAATCGGGCATCAAGCTTGTGACAATTGTCCTTATGGGCCTTGGTGAGATTGATTTAAGCCTTGAACATGCGCGGGAAACGGGGAAAGCTTTAACAGCTATAGATCCCGAAGCTGTGAGTGTTCTGTCACTCATTCCTTTATCCAATACTCCCCTGGGGCAGGCATTTGAAAAAGGTGAATTTAAAGTTCCCGATGACATTGGTATGATAGCTGAGCTTCGGGAAATTGTAAGGTATACAGATCTTTCACGGGGGGCATTTCGTTCTGTTCATGCCAGTAATTATCTGTCAATAGACGCAAGGTTTCCGCAGGACAAGGAGCGGGTACTTCAAACCCTTGATAACGCACTGGCAGGCGATGTTGAACTGAAACCGGAATGGATGCGGGGCCTTTAACTAAGATTTATCGTCCTTAATTTTAAACTGGTCGAAGAGTTCCTTTAATTGCTCGGACTGGGTATAAAGCTCTTCGGCTGACGCTGTAAGTTCCTCGGAACTGCCGGCAGTCTGCTGTGTAATTTCATTAACTTCTTCAATTTGCCTTGACATCTTTTCAGTTGCCATAGACATTTTTTCAGATGAACCGGCTATTCCCTGTGAAAGATTATTAACGTTTTCTATGGCTGTAGCGATTTCCTGGCTTGCAGACAGTTGCTCGTCAATTACAATTGACATGTTGTTGCCAACCTGACCGGTTGACTCAGATACATGCATCATTTGTTTTATTACCTGGTTCAGTTCATTTACCAGTACGGAACCGTTTTTTACACTGATACCTGTTTCTTTAACAAGGTTTTCAATTTCTTTTACGGCCTTAACACTTTCATCTGCCAGTTTGCTTATCTCATCGGCAACAACGGCAAATCCCCGGCCGGCAGCCCCTGCCCTTGCCGCCTCAATAGAAGCATTGAGTGAAAGAAGATTTGTTTTGTCAGCTATATCATTAATAACATTTACAATATTATTAATTTTTGTTGAGCTCTTTTCGATTTTAATCATACCTTCCTGGGCCTGCAGGGATGAACCCTCAGCCTTCATGGCCTGAGAAATCGCTTCTTTGGACCCTTCACTTACTTCTTGTGCAGCATCATAAATCTTCCTCATAGATGCATTGAGCTGCTCTATAGAGGCAGAGACTTCCTCCATAGAAGAAGCCTGATCCTGGGCATTTATAGAAACCTTGGAAATAGAGAGGGAAACTTCATCCATTTCAGTAGAGGATGCTTCAATAGATGATGCCTGTTTCCCTGCTCCTTCGGCCAGGTTCTGCGATGTAGAGGACATTTCTTTTGCAGAATAAGCCAACTGTTCTGCGGATTTCATAATATTCTCGATTATATCACGAAAATTCTGAGTCATTTTATTGAAATTATTTGTGAGGAATCCCACCTCGTCCTGTATATATACAGGAATCTCAACAGAAAGGTTTCCTTCATTAAATTCTCTCAATCCATCAAGAAGAACTTTGATAGGCCTGGTAAGAATATTTCTAAAGAAAACCGGGAATAAAAATATCACTGTAAAACTCATGATAATAACAATTATCAATAGCCTTACTGAAGGATAATGCAGGTTATTTCTGAAATCGGAATAATCATAACCAACTTCGTAAACCCTGTTGCCCTCTGTAAATTTATAGTTGGAGTAAAATGACGTGGCATCTTTAATGTCCCAAAATCTTCCGGACCTCTTAAGCTGGGGGATTTTTCTGCTATTCAAAATTTCCAGGGCCATCGTTTTCATTTCTTCTAATGTTGGTTTTCTGTCACTACCATTTTCATCTTCAACCATTTTATTCTTGAGCCTTTTCCTTCGAATTACCTGATTAGTAATATTTTCCCGTTCATATTCTTCTGACTTTACAAGTTTATTCAGAGAAATATTTTCTCCCTTTTTGTAGAGGAGGGAAAAATTTTTTGCAAAATAACCGTCACTTAAAGGCCTTGAGGTGATGTATTGAATATTCTCAGAAATAACTGCATGTTTGTCATCCACCATTTTAGAAAAGCTGATATTTTGATTTGAAGATATATTCAAATAAAGTTTAATATTTTTTATTTCTGAAACTCTTACCTTATCATAGTTTCCCATATTCATATTCATGACAACGGTACCGGTAATTGATATAACAACTATAATTGCTGAAAGAGTAATTCCAATTATTTTAATCATAACCGTGGATTGTTGTTCTGAGTTATTAAGGAATAGTATAATAAAGAGAAAGATTATACAAAGCATTAAAAAGATATTCAATAATCTGGATATTTCATAACTTAATACCTCAAGGTACGACAATATACCCAATGCCCCCTGGAGCAAGTTTAAAAAACAACCGAAAGCAAAAGCCCTGCAGGTCTTTGAGATCCTTCCCTTTGGGAAAATAATTTTTTTTAGACTTCCGCCCGTTGACTCTGAATATAATACGGTTTTTTTAAGAAAAACTGATATTGGTATTAATGTAAGTACTAATGAAGGCATACCGATTAATCGGCCGGAATTGTTAAAGAAAAATTGGTCCGATGCGAACAGAAAGGAGGTCCAATTATTAAAGAATGCCGTATAAACAAAGCCGGCTACAACCCCGCCGCAGGCTAGAAAAGCTATTATCAATAAAATTGATGTAGCTTTTTTGCTGAGGGTTTTATGATAAAATAAAGCAAATACAGCAAAAAAGAACAATCCCACAAAAAGAAAAACCATTCCAATTTCCTGGAATATTATGAAGCGATAATCTATGGAGGTAACCGCAAAGGCAGTCCTTAATCCGAAAAGTAAATAAAAAAGAATAAATAACATGAACATTATTGTGGCTTTATCTTTTTTCATTAACGAATTAAGATAAATTAAAATAACCCCGGATAAAATTGACAATGCAATCTGATTTACTGTCGTTCCAGTCAGATAAAATGTATTCATATTACCTCGAAAAAAGAATATACTTTAATTGATTGAAGGTAAAACTTAAAGCAGATTTCTATTTTCCCGATAAAAATAGAATTTCCACTCGCTTTAATCTTGTATTAAAGCCCCTGTCCGATTCACCGCTTTGCCTTGGCAGCGGTTCCCTTGAACCAATTCCGATAACCCTGATCCTGTTTCTGTCAACATTGAACGTATATATTAGCTGACTGTATACAGCTTTTGCCCGATTTTTTGAAAGCATAATGTTAGCTGCGGGATTACCGCGAAGGCCGGTGTGTCCCTTTATCATTATTCTAAAATTTGGATAGTGGCGGACATTATTCACAATATTTTTTATCTGGCTGCGCCCGTTTTCGTCCAGCACTGCCGTTCCCGTACGAAATGATATTGGTCTTAACTTGAGGGACCCGATTACCCTCAGGGTTTTCCATTGCTTCTCTGAGATTTTGGAAAAGCGCTTTGTTAGTGAGTCAAGGCTTGATTTATTTACTTCGGTGCCTATTGTTGAAATGTTATATAGCTTACCGATAAAAGAAGAGTTAACAATTGTATATGGGTTATTATCCGGAAGCGGGTCTTTGTCAAAATCATTACTGCCAATAAGAATTCTTACTGTTGATTTTATGGATTCAATAATTTCCGGCTGCTTATGGGAAGCCCGGTTAGTGAGTCCAAACCACCTGATATTTTCAGGATAATTAATCCATCTCACACCTCTCAGCATATATCTAACCTGCTTTTTAGAAAGCTTGATTTTTGATAGTATATCATTTATGAGCTGTTTTTTAGATGAATTGTAAATGTTAAGTGTTTCAAAGTAACTTTTTAGAAAGAGCTTAACAAGATGGGGTTTATTTTTCGCGAATTTCCGGTTTACAAGAAGAATATCAACAATCAATTTCTCAATATCTTCAGAACCGATGAGTTTTGTTATACCCGGTTTTGAAATTGCCTCTGTAACATGGGGCTCCCATACCGCAGCAAGTTCGACTTTCCCGCTTAACAGCATTTTATAAGCTTCTTCTGAACCCTCAACCTCAACTCTCCAGGTATCATCTTTATTTCCAAGCCGCTTGACTCCGAAATGATTAGCAATGGCTTTTAGAAGGTGTTCGCTTGGCGATGATGGAGTAAAGGCAATCTTGAAATTCTTTTTTAATTTTAACTGCTCTATGTTTGCCACTTTGCTTTTCCACGAAACAAGGGCGTCGCCTCCTTTTGATTCATCAATTATTGATATTATAGTTCCGGGAAATTTTACTGATTTGCCATTGAGTATATATGAATCAACAGTGCACACTGCAAAATCGATGTCTCCCTTTTTCAGCATCTTCATCCTCAGTTCATAGTTGGCCTTGTCATCGATTACCTTAACCCTGTATCCTTTGTCATGCATTATCTTGCCGAATATTGGTGATTGAAAGGGAAAATAACCAATCCAGCTGTCAAGGGCAATGCTGATGTCACCCTTGAGGTTTTTTGCGTCGCTTGTGCTGTACGTAATTACCCTGTCCTCTTCTTTTTTAATGAAAAAGAACAAGATTGCTCCGCCTATAATTGCAATGAGTATTGCAATTCCCAGGTACCTTTGTATGTTGGGTGTTGTAAGTGCCATAAATTAAAACTTTTTAACCGTAAAATCTTCCAGTTCAGCCAGGACGCTGTCCAAACCCCTTGACAGCTCTTCCAGGTTGCTGGCAGTCTTGTAATATATCTTTCCCGGTTGGTTTAACGGATGTCCCATGCCTATTTGAAAACCTATAGTATGAATTACAATGGGGCTTTCGTTAAGCAGGTACTTAACGGCCCTTTTTAACCTTGATTCATCAGTGGCCTGACCGTCAGTGATTATTATAAGGCTGTATTCCCCATAACCAAGCTGTTTATTTGCCTGGATTCCCAGTTTTTTGTATGCAATCTCAACAGATTGTCCCAGGGGAGTGGAGCCGCCGGCCCTGATTTCATCAACTTTAGAAACAATTAATTCTTTTTTCGAACCCAGCGGTGCCCTTTCTGAGTTGCTTTGCTTATCAAATGCAGTTAAGCCGATGTTTGCATTTGCAGGGATAAGCGTTATGAATCTCTTCAGTGCATTTTTTGCCACCTGGATTTTTTTCCCTGACATGCTTCCCGATCCGTCAAATATTATGTAGTAATTTGTTTTTGATACATCCCCAACTTCAACCTTCTCTTTTATTTTTGGCGGCCAGTTGTAACCGCTTATTGTTGATGACTTTTTATAGGAGATTTTATCTTTTTTTTCTGTACATGTATAGATTATAATAGATACTATTACGGTAACAATAATAATTGATGTGACTGTTGGCTTCATTTTTGTTTCCCCCCATTTATTCTAATGGCTTAAATACATCTTCTTCAGCTTCAACCTGCATGATTTTAAACTGAACCCTCATATTCTCAAGCCACTGGTCTTTGCTTTTGGGAACTTTATTTTTTGGTGAATCTATACCACGGCCGATTATCGTAAATTGATTGGGGTCAAGGCTGATACCTTTTGTTGAAGCAAAATTAATAATTTCCTTTCGCACAGAACTTGCCCTGCTGTAACTAAGATTTTTAGCGGATTGCTTTATCTTCTTTAGAAGAATTTCTCCTGCACCCTGCTTCCTTTTTCTAAGGTATGCCATAGGATCGGAGTGGCCTTCAACGGTTATGAGTGCCCCGCCATAGGTTGATGCGTAATTTATTACCTTGTTGAACTCATCTCTATATGTTGATACTGCAAAAGTATTCTGATTAGGTCTAAAAAAGATCTCAAACATAAAAAGAGATGATGCCTTTTTGCTCAGCTTTTCAGCGACAACAGCTGTTTTTTTCGGATTAAATTTTGATATGACCACTGCATCGGCATACCTGAGGCCGGATTTGAGATCATTATAATCCCAGTTTGCAAAGAGAAGGTTTGAGCGCTTTCGAATCAGCCCCAGTTTTATAAGTGAACCCTGAATTTCCCGGGTGAGCCGTGTATAGTTTCTGGGATAGTTCCTGTCGGCAAAGAACTTAACATTGCCGTTAAACCCAACTATCTCTGCATCATAGTACATCCCCTTTACATCGGATACAGCTCCGGGGTCATCAAGAAGGAGTTTGCCGCTTATCTTTAATAGCCGGTTATATTTTTCTGAACCCTTATTTTTGAATAAGTCTTTTACCTCCTCCTCTGATTTTAGAAGAGCTTTAACAAACTT
>JBHPHB010000067.1:0-14794 GCA_042569985.1 Spirochaetota bacterium
ATGAAAACAATTATCCTATTGGGAATGATTATTTAATACTTAAACAAGCAATTGATTAAATATTAATACATGCCAGTGATTATCATACCGATATTATCTCTTTTACACGGCCCACTTCTCCTGTTTCCAGGCGCACCTTTATTCCATGGGGATGGTTCTTGCTTTTAGTAAGAATTTGTGCTATAATACCTTCTGTTAAGACCCCGGTACGCTGATCTTTTTTTAATACTATTTTTACCAGCAGGCCCGGCCTCAGATTATCCCTCTTTTTCCCATTCTTTTGCTTAACGTCATTGTTATCCATTATTTCATCAAGGGTTTCAAAATAAATTCGGAAGGGGCAGGAATCGAACCTGCCGCCGCAATAAATTACGGCCAACGGTTTTGAAGACCGCGGAGACCACCGGATCTCATCCTCTTCCAATTAAATTACGGATATATGTACAGATTATGTCAATAATTTAATAGATAATAATTTATTTTTTATAAAGTGATTTATATCTGAAGCAGTTTATCTCGTGATCATTAACCAATCCAACAGCCTGCATATAGGCATATACAGTTGTTTCTCCTACAAACTTAAATCCTTTCTTTTTAAGTTCACTGGCTATTTGTCCCGATAGCGGGGTTGATGCCGGTAATTCTTTTAATGATTTAAACCTGTTTTGGATTGTCCTGCCTTCAACAAAACACCAGATGTAATTATCAAAGGAGCCGAATTCCTTCTGCACTTCCAGAATGCATTTGGCATTGTTAATTGTTGATTCAATTTTTCCACGATGCCTGATAATTCCGGTATAATTAAGAAGTTTATCTACATCATCTTGCGTCATCCGTGAAACTTTTAAGGGATCAAAATTTTTAAAGGCTATTCGATAACCATGCCTCCGCTTGAGTATGGTGGACCAGCTTAATCCCGACTGGGCACCTTCCAGTGTAATCATTTCAAAGTGCCTTTTGTCATCATGCACGGGAACGCCCCATTCTTCATCGTGATATTCAATCATTGACTCATGCTCAGCCCACATACATCTCTTCTTCATTAAACCCCCTGGTTTAAACTATTTATTATAAGCACCTGTCTTTTCCAGTGACTCAGCCACATCATCTATTCCCAGTTCATTTAGCTTTTCTTTTGTCGGGACTCCATTTTCATCCCAACCCCTTAAACGATAGTAGTCATCAAGCATAATTTCCCACTTATCACCATCAAGCTTTTCACCTTTAAAAGGCCCCGAAGGCACGGGCTCTCTCCCCCATTTTCCAATAAGGCGGTCATCCTTTCTGTCCATTCCCTCCCGGCAGGCAAATGCTCTCTCCATGTTATATACCCTTTCAGCAACGGTGAACATAGATTTCATATCAGCATCAATTCCCGTAGCCAGTCTGAATAATTCTACCAGGTTCTCATAGGAGAAATCCTCGGTACCCTGCCCCATCCCAAAGAGAAACCTGCATATTTCCACAAGGTCAGGAAGAACGGATGTGTGCTGATAATAAATCGCTGCGGAAGCCTTGTTATAGGATTCCATGTTAAGGGCATCGGCGGTGCCGAATGTCTTTTCTGCATCCTCCGGCGACATTACCGGATAAAACTCCGAAAGCACAAGTGAACGGAGGTGATCCGCTCCCCTGGTAGAAGTGGCAAGTGCAAGGGCACTGCCCTTCATCATGCGTGGATCAAGGGGGGGCAGGCTCATTCCCTTGGAATGGCTTATGTAATCTTCAGCCTCCTTGCCAAAATGGCTGATTGAACGTACAATCCCCTCGGCCAGTATATCGCCAATTCCCTCACGGAAAGCTACCTTCTCCATCATTTTAATCAATGATTCATAATTCCCCCAGTCCATTGATATGCCGTCCAGTTTACCGGGAGTAACAATGCCTTTTTCCTGAAGTTCCATTAAAACTGCCATGGCATGGCCAAACTCAAGGAGGTCTATTCCAAGCTGGTTGCCCATGTTATTCATCTTAAAAATTGAATTAATATTATCATTTCCGCAAACAGGGCCTACACCTCCAAAAGCACCTTCCTCTATCTTGACTCCCCATTCCCCGGCATAGAGGCCGTCCTTTACTTTAAACTTCCTGCCGCATGCAATGGGACACCTGAAACATGCAACATTTCCTGTAAAATAATTTTCAATTATATCTTTGGGGTCAAACTTTTCAATCCCCGGAAACCCACCGGCCATCTGGTAATTTTTAACACCCAGCATGCCCCGATTATTTGTAAAATATACCCCGGCGGAAGCAGCCCCGTTCTTAAAAAACTCATACTTATCAGACTTAACAAGGGCCTTCGTGAGTTCCCTTGAACGTTTCTTAAAAACTTCAGGGTTATG
Organism: Spirochaetota bacterium; assembly: GCA_042569985.1. Taxonomy (GTDB): domain Bacteria; phylum Spirochaetota; class UBA4802; order UBA4802; family UBA5550; genus JBHPHB01. Next base: position 2,346 of record JBHPHB010000067.1, read on the forward strand.
TATATATATATCCTTTGTACCACGTACCGCAAGGGCCTTCAGGTTTTTTGAGCCCATTACGGCTCCCATTCCCGTTCTTGAGGCTGACCTTTCCTGGTGGATAACATTTGCCAGCCTTACAAGATTTTCTCCTGCCTGTCCCATTGCGGCAACACTGATCTTTTTATCACCAAGTTCATCCTTGATAATTTCTTCAGCTTCTCGTATATTCTTCCCCCACACATTACCGGCAGATCTAAGTTCAACTTTTCCGTCATCAATCCACAAGTACACCGGTTTATCAGCCCTGCCCCTTAATACGAGGTGGTCAATTCCAGCACGCTTCAGCGCAGGCCCAAAATGCCCACCGGCATTACTGTCTCCCACAATACCTGTTAGTGGTGATTTTGCTGTGACATTAAATCTTGCCGGAGCCGGAGCGGATGTACCCGAAAGCACACCGGTTCCGAAGATAAGTGCATTCTCCTCTGACAGTGCGTCTATCCCCGGTGCAACTTCATCAAGAAGGATCCTCACATTTATGCCCCTGCCGCCTGCATATTTTTTGCGCATATCCGCTGTGAGTGCCTCTTTCTCAACCTTACCATTGCCAAGGTCTACATACAGTATTGTTCCTTCCGGCCCTGTCATTGCTATTACCTCTCCCCCGGTCATTTATATATTTTACATCAATAATCTGTGAAAAAAATCTATGTCAAGAATTTTAATTTCATATAAAACTTCAGATCGGTTAATAAAAAATAAAATATTACTATCATTTTAATTGCAGCCGGGAAATCATAATTTATTGTTGACATAAGATGAGCAGGCTTTAAAAATTTCTCAATAATTTGTTAACCCCGGAGCGACATTAATGACCGAAAATGAAAAAATTGAACTGCTTAAAAAAGTGGATATATTTTCAAAACTGAGAAAAAAGGAACTTGAAATTGTTTCAAAATACAGCCAATTATATAATTACGAAAAAAATAAGACCGTTTTCAGCCAGGGTTCTCATAAAGAATGTCTGTATATTATAAAAGAAGGAGAAGTCCTGATATCAAAAAAATCCGGGAAAAAGGAAAGTGTCATAGCAAGCTTCATTGCGGGAGAGTCCTTTGGAGAACTTGATCTTTTTGACAGCACTCCCAAAGATGTAAAGGCCATAGCAGACAAAAAGACAACCCTCCTTATTTTCCCTAAAAAGGGAGTAAAATTCAAGGATGTACTGGAAGACCACCCAAATATTTCAGCCATATTACTTCATAAGCTTCTGGCAATTATCGCGGGCAGGATCCGTTCTACCAATAAAATCCTTTCAGAGAAAACACATCTTGCGAAGGGGATGAGAGAACAGTTGATAACAGATAAGTTAACCGGCGTTTACAACCGGACTTTCCTTGATGAAGATTTTCAGGATAACTTTGATGACTATGGTGAAACATTGAGTTTTCTTATGATTAAGCCTGATAATTTTAAAATCATTAACGATACCTATGGACATGAAGCCGGCGACGCCGCCCTTATGTTTATTGCAAAAACATTTAAATCGATACTGGGAGATGAGAATATCCCGGTGAGGTACCGGGGAGACGAGTTCGGTGCAATCCTTCCCAATGTAGAGAAAAAATCTGCCATTGATCTTGCTGATAAAATCAGGGCCAAGTTCAACAGCATCAATATCAAGGACATCACCAATGGCGATGATTTCATCGTAAAGATCAGCGCCGGAGTATCGACATATCCGGAACATGCACAAACCAGCGATAAACTCATTAAACGAACATTTGAAAAGATGTTTGCTGCCAGGGAAGGCGGCGGAGACCGGACCTATTGTGATTAAGGGAGAATGCATATGAACGAACAGGCTGATTTTTTAAAGCAGGTAAATATATTATCATCATTGAGTAAAAATGAAATTAATAAGATAATTAATTATTTTAATACAGTTAATATAAAAAAGGGCGAGATCCTCTTTGAACAGGGAGATGAGGGGAATGCAATGTATATCGTAAAGGAAGGAAAGATAATAAGTACAATAAAACTGCCCGACGGTAAAGAGCAACAGGTTGCAGAATTTGGCAGGGGTGATTTCTTTGGAGACATGTCTATTATTGAACAGGCACCCCGATCGGCCACATGTAAAGCAACTGACCACAGCTCCCTCTTTGAAATTGATGAAGGTGAATTTTTCGGACTCATGGATCTTAATCCCAACATAGCAATAAAAATTATGCACAAAATGCTTAATATAATTACAAGCAGGTTAAGAAATGCCAATGACTTTGTTGTGGACATGGTCAATTGGGGAGAAGACGCCAGGACAAGGGCAATAACCGATCCCATGACAGGTGTTTACAACAGGCGCTACCTTGACGATTCAATCGATGATTTTTTTAAGACAGCAAAAAAGAAAAATGAACCTTTATCGGTTGTCATGATTGACCTTGACTATTTCAGGCAAATCAATGACAACTACGGGCACGATATTGGTGATAAAGCAATCATTGAGATTGTTGGCGTTTTAAAAAACAATACCCGGGAGAAAGATATTATCGCGAGATATGGCGGTGATGAATTTACAATACTCCTGCCGGAAACATCTCATAATGATGGCAGACAGGTTGCACAAAACATCTGCAAAAAGGTTGCAAACCTTGACATGCTGAAAGATTTTGACGGCCCCGTAAAGAACCTGTCATTGAGCATGGGAATGGCTTCATTTCCTAAAAATGCAAAAAGCCTGAAAACACTGAGGGCAAAGGCCGACAAGGCCCTGTACAATGCAAAGGAGAATGGAAGGAACCAGGTTTTTTGTGCCACCTGATAAATGAATAAAGTAATAAACTTCTACAATAACAACCTTTCTATCTGGGTCCTGCTATTTGCTTCAGTTGCATATATTTATCCGGAAATATTCCTTTCGGTGAAATCGTTTATTAATCTTTTTTTTGGCATAACCATGTTCGGCATAGGCCTGGTTATCACAAAAAAAGATTATGAGAATATTATAAAATCGCCCTGGGCAATTCTCTTTGGTAACCTCTGCCAGTTTACCATAATGCCACTTCTGGCTTTTGTGACATCATACATTTTTTCACTGCCAAATGAAATAATGGTGGGACTTATCCTCACAGGTTCTGCTCCAGGGGCCATGACAAGCAATGTTATTTCTTACCTGTCAAAGGGCGATGTTACATATTCTGTTTCTCTGACAGCCGTGGCAACACTGCTTGCCCCTCTTTTAACCCCTGCACTGACTCTTTTTCTGGCGGGGCAGAAAGTTCCCGTTGCCTTCTTTCCCATGTTCCTTACAATTATTTATACAGTGGTTTTACCACTGCTGGGGGGATTTATTGTGAGATATTTTTTTCCGGCCTTTGTGGAGAAAATCGGTGAACTCCCTGCGACAATATCGGTTTCTGCCATTATAGTGATAACATCATATGTGGTAGCAGCAAACAAATCAAACCTTGGCATGGCAACCTTCATTATCTTTGGTGCTGTTATATTTCACAATATTGCCGGAATGGTCCTGGGCTACCTGGCAGGTTCAGTTGCCCGGTTTTCCTTTGTACGTAAAAAAACACTGTCCATTGAGATTGGCATGCAAAATGCCGGCCTGGGAGTAATTCTTGCACTGGAGCATTTTTCAGATGAGGTAGCAATTCCAGCTGCCATTTTCACAATCTGGTGCATAATATCAGCATCGCTGTTTATAAATTTCTGGAGTTTTCTTGAAAAAAAGCAGCAAAAGATAAAATCTTAATTTTCATTCCATCTAAACAAAAGGGACCCCAGGCTGATAAAAACAACAGACATTACAGATAAGACAATAATATGCAGCTTAATATCGACAATACCCGCACCATCATTCATGACCTTCCTGGCCGCATCCAACAGGTAAGTGAGAGGGAAAATCTTAGAAAATTTTATTATCCATTCATTAGCTCCCTCAAGGGAAAACCATATTCCCGATAAAAACATCATTGGCCACGTAATGAGGTTCAGCATGGCGCTGGCAAATTCCTGGCTGCCCGTCCTGCATGAGACCAGGAATGCCAGTGATATGACACTGAACCCCCCGAGAAAAAATACCAGCAGTAATGTCAAATAGGAACCCTTAGTTTCAAAACCATATGCCAGTGAACAGCCCGCAAATACAATAGTTGTAGTAATCATTATTAAAAACATTCTTGAAAGAATTTGAGCAGTAATAAACTGATAGGGTTTTACCGGCGCAACACTGAGTCGTTTTAAGACCCCGTTTCTCCTGTACCTTACTACAGAATAACCAACCCCGAAAAGTGCACTAAACATAATATTCATACCAAGAATGCCCGGAAATAACCACAACACATAGGGGACTTCATTCCCCTCAATACTTTCTTTTTTTATCATCAGTTTAGATTTGCTCTGGCTTGCGATTAAAAGCTTTTCAACCAGGTACCCCTTTGGTGATGATTTGCTCACCCAATACTTTTTCTGCACCGGGTCTATTAAGAAGTCTATTCTATGGTGGCCCAGTTTATCTATGGCAGTTTTTTCTGATTTAAATTCAACATAGTCTATATACTTGGTGTCTTTAAAAATATTATATTTACCCTTTGAAGTTATTTGTGTTGTGGATTCCTTAACTATTACACCAACTTTATACAGGGCCTGCTTGTCTTCATTAAAGATCAGGCTAAAGCCCAATATTATGAGAAATGGAAACAGAAGGTTCCAGATCATAGATCCACGGTCCCTGTAAAACTCCTTGTTTCTTGCAATAAAAATTGCCAATGTTTTTTTAATCATTATTTTTATCCTATGCCCTCAGTTCATGGCCTGTAAGTTTTAGAAACAGGTCTTCAAGGTTCTGGTTACGCACATTCATATTTGTAAGGTCAATTCCCGATTCAATAAGTGCATTGATGCATTCATTGGGATTATTCGTTTTGACCTCTATTATGCCATTTTCTTTTGACCAACTGCAGGGAAGGCCATTAAGAACTTCCTCACTGACATCAACTTTCAAGGAAACAATAACACCGGGTAAATGTTTTCTAATAAGTTTTTCAGGTGATCCCAATTCGATAATCTTACCAAAGTCGATTATGCCAACTTCATCACACAGTATTTCAGCTTCTTCCATGTAGTGTGTTGTCAGTATAATTGTTTTATCCAATGATTTAATCTGCCGGACAATATCCCAAACATGCCTTCTTGATTGGGGGTCAAGTCCCGTTGTGGGTTCATCAAGAAATATAAGTTCAGGGTCGTTTGCCAGGGCAATGGCAAGGAGAAGCCGCTGTTTTTGTCCCCCGGAAATTTTCCTGTTATCCCGATCAATTATATCATCGAGGTGGCATATTTCAACAAGATAGTCAAAATCTATCTGCTGGTCATAGAGATTTCTAAAGGTATTAAGTGTTTCCTTTACTGTAAGGTGCTGGAGAAGTTCCGTATGTTGGAGCTGGACACCAATCTCGTTTTTAAAATTGCCTCTCCTTTTTTTCCCCTTATAAAGTATTTCACCTGATGTGGGCTGAAGGATACCCTCTATAACTTCAATGGCCGTTGTTTTACCGGCACCATTGGGCCCCAGGAGGCCAAAGCATGTACCCTTGTCAATTTTTAAGTCTATACCATCTACGGCTTTTACTTTCTTATAATACTTTACTAAGTTTTTTACTTCTATAACGGGTGTCATCTATTTCTCCCGAAAATTATTTGCATATAACCGGAATGTTTTTCCACTGTATTTCAAATTCTAAGCTGCATATAAAACGAGATATTTTTATATGCCTATTTTGTCAATAGAAAGAATTATTATAAATGAGGTATTTGGGCAATATTGTAATTCAAAACAGGTAAATTTCATCTTGACAAATATGAGTCAAAATTTACTTTTAAAATAATTTTAAAAAAGCAAATTGTTTAAATATTCACGAAATTAATTATAAGCTTTAAGGATTTTATCATGTTAGATCTTCCCGTTGAAGAACAACTTAAATTATTAAATGAAGTAGAGGAGGGAGTACTTGCTTTCACAAATGGCACCCATCCTTACTGCATCCCTCTTGGTTTTGTTTATATTGAAGGTTCAATATACATTTCTTTATTTCCAAAGGGGAGGAAAATGGAATATTATCTGAAGAACAATAATGTGTGTTTCAATATTTTCGAATGGAACAAGGAACATACCGGATGGGGTTCAGTCACAATTGACGGTACCTTAGAAGAGGTAAAGGATCTGAAAGTGATAGAAGCCGTTGTGAAAGCTAACATGGCAAAAATGCAACAGCCTCCCGATTACCTGGAAAAGCGGATGAAGTACTACACAAAAACAGCTGACAATGAGAATGCATTAAAGATATACAAAATCAACACAGAAAAAATGGGTGGCAAGCAAAGACCGGCCACTTTGACGAAACCAAAAGATTAATATATAAATCAGTATTTATTAAGCTTGACAAATTTTTTCAGCATCTTTTTAATTTTTAAAAAACATTTAAAGAGGTAATTACATGTCAGAAGAATATTCATTCCCGCCATTTGAAGAAAAGTTTGGTAATTTCATTCAAAAATTCGGTAAACTTGAAAAAATAAAGACCTACAATGGTAAGGACGTAAGCTGTTTATGGGACCTCAAAGGGGGATCGCTTACCAGCAGTGTAAAAATCCTGTACTCGGCGCCAAAAATTGAAAAGATTGTATACGGCGTTCAGTCGTATATGGATAAGCTCATGACTTATACACTCTCAATCTGGCCTGAAGATGAATATTCACTTCCAATATATTCTTTTTTCTGGGCTGAAAATAAAAATGGAAGCTATTTTTTATGTGACCTTTATCCCACTAAAGACAGCATACTGGACCTGGATTACCTCGATTACTACTATGAGCCGCTGAGGGATGCATACATGGATGCTCTTGAACACTTTAATGAAAAAAATGAAAGAAACCCTATCTGGTTTCAGCCCCTCGCTTCAACCTTTTACATTACCGGGGACTTTTCCCCCAGCACAAAAGAAGCCCAGGAACAGATAATGAAAGTGGGTATGGATTACCTTAAGGTCTACTTCGAACTATGGGAAAAGGAAGAGCCTAAAGATGCGGAATATATGAAAGACCTGCTTATCCGAAAAAAAGCAATGCGGAAATGTCTCAAGATAAATGATATTGGCGGCCCCATGCTTGTGAAGGCCATTGGCCAGGAGATGGCAGACCTTTCACTGGAAGCATTATTTTAATATTTTAAAATTACCATCCATATAAGGATGAATGATAATAAACAACTTAATTACAGGGGTATAATATGTCAGACAAAAAATCCACAGTGGTAGTTGCCGGTGCAGCGGGCAGACTGGGTAAGCATGTTGTAAATGAACTGCTTAAAAGAAACTATAAAGTGAAGGCCATGATTGTACCTCCATTCGATTCTCCCGATACACCGGAACTTTTGGCAGATGGAATTGAAATTGCTGAAGGCAGCTTGGAATCAGTTGATAAGATTAAAGAAGTATTGAAGGGTGCCGACTATCTCATAAGCGCCATCGGATCCACCAAGCCCTTTTCGAATAAAACATTTGAAAAAATTGATGTCCAGGGAAACTTTAACCTGGCCATTGCAGCAAAGGAATTGGGAATTAAGAATTTTATAGTGATATCCTCAATCGGTGCCGGAGACAGCAGGGATGCCCTGTCGACTATGTTTAAATTAATGATGTGGACAGTGCTAAAGAAAAAAACAGAAATGGAAGGTATAATAAAAAATTCCGGAGTGATTTATACAATAATTCGCCCCGGAGGATATACAGAAAAACCTGCATCAGATGAAATAGCCATTGGCGAAGGCGGAAAAATATCAGGGCTCATCAGAAGGGACCAGGTGGCAAAGTTCTGTGTTGATGCCATTGAAAAGGAAACCATGAAAAACAGGACCTTTGAAATTGTGGATTCAACAAAGATGAACCAGGAAAGCAAAGAGGACCTCATCGAAATTTAATAAATTACAATTATTCCGGCACAATAATCTGTGCCGGTAACAGCCTGTTATTCTGCAGCATACTGCTTATTTCTTGACAAATCTTATAACGAATATATATTATTTAGTAATAAAACTTTCAAATAAGCAGGTAATGCCATGAAAAAAATTATTCTTATCCTTTTTGCCCTGACTGTTTTCACGCAATGCTCTAATCCCGGCGGAGGGGAAAAATATATTTACTCATGCCCCTACAGGCCCACAATAAGCACAGTTGGAGCATATACATTTCCCGATTATAATGATTATAACACAACTGCTCTTCTGAATCCCGATTTTATTGTCATGAGCAGGAACCTCTACCTGGGCGCAAGCCTGACATCTCTAATATCGGATGGCGGGGATGTGTTTTATAATACGGGAGTCCTCCTCGATGATGTTATAGACAGTGAAATTCCAAGAAGGATCCTGGGTATTGCCAGGGAAATTGAAAAGATAAGGCCGGAAATTGTTGCACTCCAGGAGGTTGTTACTTTCCGCACGGGAAAATCCAATTTCACTCTCACTGCATCAGAACCGGATGCCAATTGCACAGAGTATAACTTTCTCGATCTACTCGAGGAAGCCCTAATGGACAATAACCTTAGCTATAATGTTGCCATACAGTCAACTAATGCTGACATTGAACTTACCGACATGAAAAAGGATATTCGGCTCACCGACAGCGATGTAATACTGGTTAGGTCAGATATAAATTATACAGACTCATACTATGAGATATTTAATAATAACTTTTCTGTCAGCGAAATGGGCCTTACTGTTGAAATAAAAAGGGGCTACTCTAAAACACTGGTTGATATCAACGGAACAGCAGTACATATTGTAAACACTCATCTCGAAGTTCCCCTGGATAATTACACAACACAAATTGCCCAGGTCAATGAATTACTGACTTATGTGAACGGCTTAAAAGCCAGCAACAATGCAATAATCCTTTTGGGAGACTTTAATGTAGATCCCAATATTGGAAATAACACAACCTACCAGAACATTATCGACAGCAACTTTACAGACAGCTGGGATGGCAATGAAGGATATACATGCTGTTATGCAGGTGATTTAGCCTATGGAACAAGAGACCTGTTAACAAGAGTTGATCATATTTTTTACTGGAATCCGGAAGTTGATACAATAAACTCAGTCGGGTCTTTTATTACAGAAGTTAACTACAATGAGACGATAATTAAGACAGACGGTTCTGAAATATGGCCTTCTGACCATGCTGGAAGGATAACCGGATTCGAAATAATTGAATGATTTATTGACACAGCTTAAAACCGGTTGAAACAGTTTTAATAATTTTTCTCACATGCATTCCCTATTCTGAACGCATGCGCTACAAACCGGAATTATAAGTAACAAATCGTTCCAGGTACTAAACTGTTAAGAGGATAATTATGAAAATTAAATTTGATTCAATAGTTTTTACCGGAGGAGGAATGAAATGCTTCTGGCAGGCAGGGTTCTGGCAGACAATTTCACCTAATCTAAAAGAACTCCCAACAGAAGTTATGGCAGTAAATACAGGTGCCCTCATTGCCTGTTTGATCTTCAGTGATAGATTAACCGAAGGGATGGGAAGCATTATTGAGGTGGCAAATGAAAACAGCACTTTACCCCCTTATGCTATATACTCAAATATCATCAATAGTTTAATTGATAAAGAAACATTTTCTGCCCTTAAAGAAAATGTGGACATTAAGATTTTATTATCAAGGCCCCCCGATTGGATGGGCCCTGCTTCATCCTCCATTACAGAAATAGTAGCAGACAAGATTGAAAAAATCTTTCCATCTCCCCGGGAAAATGCTTTCGTTAGAAGAATGGGTTTCCGTCAGGAGGCTGTTTCAGTTAAGAAATGTAAAAAGCCCGGGGATTTGGCCGAACTTTTACTGCAGTCATCTTCAACTCCAGTACGCACTCCCATCTTAAAACCGGACAACAATAATTCACTTAAAGGTTCCTTTTCAAGTAATATTCAGGCAAGTATTTTAGATGAAAACAAAGGACAAACACTGGTACTTCTAACCGAAAAATACCCACAGAAAAAAATACCTCAGGAAGAAAACAGGATCTACGCGCAGCCCTCAAAGTCGATTGAAATAAAAGAATGGGATTTTAGCAATCCCAAAGGTATAAAGGATGCCTATGATGTGGGCACGATGGATGGAAAAATATTCCTCAGTAATATCACAATAAAAGATATGGGAATAAAGATTATTTAACAACGGCCTCCTAAATCCCCCAAAGGGGGACTTAGTAATATTTTGAGGAAAAGTCTTAAGCCCCCCTCCGGGGATTTGGGGGGCAAATAAAAAATATAATTCAAATTACAAATCGATTATTATATAAACTCCCCTGGCTCGATAACATTCCTGCCAAATTTTTCTTTTGCTTCCACCAGCCTTTTTTTAATACTTGCCTGGACTTTTGTAAACTCGTCGGGGATATCGGACTCATTTTTATATATCTCATTCATCCTATCCATTTTTTCCAGAAATTTATCGACCCTTATGGAAAACTGCAACCTGTAATCATCCTCATTATATTCTCTGCCAAATACCTCTTCAAAAAGCTTCTTTAGGTCTTCATATTTCGGTATATACCCGATTGGTGTTTCAATGGCATCATACTCTCCATGCACCCTTCCGTCCATCCACATTAACCAGACCTTTTTATCGACCTTTTCATTTAAAAACTTACCATCCTCTTTAAGAAAATAATTTGTCGCAAAAACAAGAGGTACTTCAGAAAGCTTCTCTCCGAAATCAATATGGTTCCTGATATACTTACCCAGGGGTACAACAAGAAAGTCAAGATTTGCCATTGGCTGAAATTTTCTAACACCAGCCTGGCCAAGAGTTGCCGAAGTTGTTTCAGATTCGATTGTTGATCCAATATAAACACCATGTGTCCAGCTTAAACTCTGATAAACAGGCACTGAAGTATCGGAATCCCTGCCTCCATATATAACTCCACTCAGGGGAACTCCATTGGGGTCATCACATTTTGGATCTGCATTTTCAAGTTCGCTAATCCTCATTGTATACCTTGCATTTCGATGAGCATGTTCAATGTCTTTACCTTCCCTATCCTTCATGCCCAGCTTCCATTCGCCAAAATGGTTATATCCTTCATCCGGCAGGTCCTGCCCCATGGAAAGCCAGTAGGGCTTTCCTTCCTTTACCAGAACATTTGAAAATATTAGTTCCCTGGGCGTTGTCAATGTCTCATAGATAAGGGGGTCATCTTCAGGATTAACATCAGTGATTATGCCAAAAATACCCTGCTCAATATTGACAGCATGGGCCAGGTTATCATTGCCAACTTTGAGGTATGCTATGTCATCACCGACAATCGTCTGCCCCGGTATCATTGCGGTTGATGTTTTACCGCATGCGCTTGGAAAGGCACCTGCAAAATAGGTTATCCTGTCCCTGCCTCCAGGTTTGGCTCCCATAACAAACATATGCTCCGTAAGCCAGTCCTCGTTGTTTGCCTTGTAGATAGCAAGGCGCAGTGCAAGTTTCTTTAGCCCAAGGCTGTTCCCCGCATACTGGTTATTTACCGTAAATACCCTTTTGCCTTTGACATCAATATATATTCTTCTCTTATCAATATTTTTAGAATTACCTTTATCATCAAGTTCTCCGGCAGAATGGATTAAATAAAAGAAATCATCGGAACCGTTTAAATTTTTAAACTGCTCATAACCGGATCTATAGAGAATGTCTTCACTGTGGCCAACATAGGTTGAATCCGTTATCTGGAGGGCACAAATTGAAAACCTTGAATTCAGCGGGCCAAGACAGAAAAGCCTCACCAAAGCTTCTTTGCCCTTCATTGAACCGTCCATAATACCCAGTACTTCTTTAAGCCCATCATCCCTGTTCACTGTATTTATTACGCTGCTCATTTTCATATCAGGTGTTACAAGCACCCTGGTCTTTTCTTTATCCCTTGCCTGGTCATAATATCCATCGTAATGTACTGTATGACCTTTCATGGCGAGCTTTTTTTCCTCGCCATTTTTTATGGCCAGCTCCCTGACGTATAGAATATCATCGCTTTCGTCAGTTATTACAGTTACTTTATCTGGTTTGCAAATTTTTACGTATTTTTCAATTATCTCGAGGGCATGTTTATTGTTTAAATATTTAATTTTCTCTAAATTCTTTTCATCTAACACGCTTTTATCGATATCCAAAATAACACCTCCAATAAATAACTTTCCAATTTATTAAAAAAGAATGTCATAAACTAAGTATAATATGTAAATATTGAACAGGTGGGGAATCATAATATTTATTATTTTTTTTTCAAGCTAAAATAAGAATATTATGAAAAAAATACAATTATATGATGAGAGAAATTGTATAATATTAAAAGAACAATATATAATTTTTAATTTATCTCCTTCGGGAGTGAATAAGTATAC
>JBHPHB010000068.1:0-14731 GCA_042569985.1 Spirochaetota bacterium
ATGGGGCTTACGCGGGACTTAACCCGGATGACGTTATCGTAACTAATATAGATAATGATACTGCCGGCATTACGGTAAGTGCCATAAGCGGTCCCACAACAGAGGGCGGGGGAACAGCAACATTTACAATAGTACTTGAAACAGAACCTATGGCAGATGTAACAATAGGACTTTCAAGTGATAACACAAATGAAGGAACAGTATCTCCTGGAAGCCTTACATTTACTTCCGGCAACTGGAATGTTGCACAAACAGTGACAGTTACAGGTGTTGATGATGATGTTGTAGATTTAAACAAATTATATAATATAGTAACAGCAGCAGCAACAAGTACAGACACGGCTTACAGCGGCTTTAATGCTGCTGACATGACTGTAACTAATACAGATGATGATACGGCGGGAATTACAGTAAGTGCAATAAGCGGAGATACAACTGAAATCGGCGGAAATGCTACTTTTACAATAGTACTTGATTCAGAACCTACAGCAGATGTGACAATAGGCCTTACAAGTGATAACACAAATGAAGGAACAGTATCTCCTGGAAGCCTTACCTTTACTTCCGGCAACTGGAATGTTGCTCAAACAGTGACAGTTGCAGGTGCTGATGATTCAATTGATGACGGAGATATAGCGTATAATATAGTGACAGCAGCAGCAACAAGTACAGATACTGCCTATAGCGGCTTTAATGCAGGAGATATGTCAGTAACAAATACAGATGATGATGCTGCAGGCATAACACTTGGTGCAATTAGCGGTCCCACCACTGAGATCGGCGGCACAGCAACATTTACAATAGTACTGGATAGTGAACCAACAGCAGATGTAACAATAGGCCTTTCAAGTGATAATACAAATGAGGGAACAGTATCACCTGCAAGTCTTACGTTTACATCAGGAAATTGGAATACTGCACAGACAGTAACTATTACAGGTGTGGATGATTCTTTAGATGATGGTGACCAGGTGTTTAATATTGTAACAGCTCTGGCAACAAGTGCTGATACAAACTATAACAACATGAATGCCAGTGATATGCCAGTAACCAATACAGATGATGATACAGCGGGTGTTACACTTTCAGGTATTAGCGGTCCTACAACAGAGGTAGGCGGAACTGCCACATTTACGATAGTACTCGATAGTGAACCAACAGGAGATGTGACAATAGGCCTTTCAAGTGATAATACAAATGAGGGAACAGTATCACCTGCAAGTCTTACATTTACTTCCGGTAACTGGAATACAGCTCAAACTGTTACAGTTACAGGTGTTAATGACACAATAGATGACGGAGATATAGCATATAATATTGTAACGGCAGCTGCAACAAGCACAGACACAACTTACAGCGGCTTTAATGCCAGTGACATGTCAGTAACCAATACAGATGATGATACAGCAGGTATTACCCTTGGTATCATAAGCGGTCCCACGACAGAGGTGGGCGGAACTGCCACATTTACAATTGTATTGAACTCAGAACCTACTGATGATGTAACAATCGGAGTGAGCAGCAGTGACACTGGCGAGGGAACTGTATCTCCCGTTAGCCTTACCTTTACTTCTGTAAACTGGAATGCACCGCAGACAGTAACTGTGACCGGTGTGGATGATTTTGTACAGGACGGTGACCAGGTTTATACAATTGTAACTGCAGCGGCAACAAGTTTAGATACCGGCTATGATACAATGAATGCCGGCGACATGTCGGTTACAAATACAGATAATGACAGTGCAGGAGTAACCGTAACCCCAATAAGTGGAGACACGACAGAGGCGGGTGGTACTGCTACTTTTACAATTGTATTGAACTCAGAACCAACTGATGATGTAACAATCGGAGTGAGCAGCAGTGACACAGGTGAAGGAACTGTTCTGCCTGTTAGTATAACTTTCACTTCGGGTAACTGGAATGCACCTCAGACGATAACAGTAACCGGTGCTAATGATTTCTTTAACGATGGGGACCAGTCATATACAATTCTTACTGCTGCCGCAACCAGTCTTGATGCTGATTATAATGGTGTGGATCCAGGTGATGTTTCGGTAACGAATATTGACAATGACAGTGCAGGCGTAACCGTAAGTCCAATAAGCGGAGATACTGCTGAGGCTGGAGTGCAGGCAACATTTACAATTGTGCTCAATTCTGAACCTTCAGATGACGTAACAATCGGAATCAGCAGTAGTGATGTTGGTGAAGGAACAGTATCCGCTGCAAGCGTAACCTTTACTTCGGGCAATTGGAATGCACCGCAGACAATAACTGTAACAGGTGTTAATGATGATGTTCAGGACGGTAATCAGCCATATACAATTATAACAGCAGCGGCAACAAGTCTTGATTCTGATTACAATGGTTTTGATCCCGGCGATGTATCGGTGACCAATACTGATAATGACACTGCCGGTGTTACAGTGAGTCTCATAAGCGGTGATACAACAGAAGCAGGTATACAGGCAACATTTACAATTGTATTAAATTCAGAGCCCACTGATGACGTAACAATTGGAATCAGCAGCAGCGATGTTGGTGAAGGAACAGTATCTGTTGCAAGTGTAACCTTTACTTCGGGCAACTGGAATGCACCGCAGACTATTACTGTAACCGGTATAGATGATGCTGTCCAGGACGGAAACCAGGTATTTAGTATAATAACTGCAGCGGCAACCAGTTTAGATACCAATTATGATGGCTTTAATGCAGGTGATGTGTCAGTGACCAATACGGATAATGACAGTGCCGGTGTTACGGTGAGCGCCATAAGCGGCGATACAACCGAAGCGGGAGTACAGGCAACTTTTACAGTTGTCTTAAATTCTGAACCAACAGATGATGTTACGATAGGTGTCAGCAGCAGTGATACTACTGAAGGAACAGTATCCCCTGCAAGTGTGACCTTCACATCGGGTAACTGGAATGCACCGCAGACAATAACCGTAACAGGAGTTAATGATGATATTCAGGACGGAAACCAGGTGTTTAATGTTGTAACGGCAGCAGCTACAAGTTTTGATGCAAATTACAATGGTTATGATGCCGGTGATGTTGCAGTTACAAATACAGATAATGATAGCGCAGGTGTTACGGTGAGCGCTATAAGCGGCGATACAACCGAGGTTGGCGGAACAGCAACATTTACAGTAGTATTAAACTCAGAACCTACAGATGATGTTGTAATAGACCTCACGAGCAGTGATGCTGGAGAAGGAACAGTATCCCCGATAAGTGTAACCTTTACATCGGCAAACTGGAATGCACCACAGACTGTAACAGTAACAGGTGTGGACGATGCTATAGTTGACGGTAATCAGATTTATAGCATTGTAACAGATCCCGCAGTAAGTGCAGATACAAATTACAATAACCTTGATGCAGGTGATGTTTCAGTAACAAATACAGATGATGATACTCCTGGCATTACAGTAAGTGCTATAAGCGGCGATACTACAGAGGGCAACGGAACCGCAACATTTACTGTTGTGCTCACAACACTGCCATCAGCAGATGTAACTATTGGTTTTAGCAGTAGCGATACAGGAGAGGGAACGGTATCTCCTGCAAGTGTAACTTTTACTACTGTCAATTGGAATGCTCCTCAGACAGTAACTGTAACAGGTGTGGATGATGCCATAATTGATGGAAACCAGGTCTACAGTATAATAACAGCAGCAGCAACAAGTTCGGATACAAACTATAATGGCCTGGATGCAAGCGACGTTTCCGTAACAAATACTGATAATGATAGTGCCGCGGGTATTACGGTAAGTGCCATAAGCGGTGATACTACAGAGGGCAACGCAACCGCAACATTTACGGTAGTATTAAAC
This sequence comes from Spirochaetota bacterium, assembly GCA_042569985.1. Classification (GTDB taxonomy): domain Bacteria; phylum Spirochaetota; class UBA4802; order UBA4802; family UBA5550; genus JBHPHB01. The sequence continues at coordinate 3,840 of JBHPHB010000068.1, forward strand.
TCAGCACCCACAGCAGACGTGACCATTGGTATCAGCAGCAGTGACACGGGAGAAGGTACAGTTTCTACGTCAAGCATGACTTTTACCTCTGCAAACTGGTCTTCTCCACAGACAGTTACAGTTACAGGTGTGGATGATGCCGTGGTTGATGGTAATCAGCCATACTTTATTTTAACAGCTGCTGCAACAAGTTCTGATACAGATTATAACGGCCTGGATGCATCAAATGTTTCTGTCACAAACCTGGATAATGATTCTGCAGGTATTACAGTAGGAACGGTGAGCGGTAATACCATAGAATCCGGCACCACGGCCACATTTACAATTGTATTAAATTCTCCGCCAACAGCAGATGTAACAATTGGCTTGACCAGTAGTGATACAGGAGAGGGAACGGTATCCCCTGCAAGTGTAACCTTTACATCTGGAAACTGGAATGCACCGCAGACTGTAACTATTACCGGTGTTAATGATGTGCTCCTTGATGGCGATCAGCCTTATACTATTATAACCGGATCTGCTTCAAGTGCAGATACAAATTATAATGGCCTTGATCCTGTTAATGTTTCCTTGAATAATATTGATGATGACAGTCCTGGTATTACTGTAAGTTCAGTTTCCGGAGATACTACAGAAGGTGGTGGTACAGCCATATTTACGATTGTCTTGAACGCACCGCCAACAGCAGATGTAACCATTGGAATTAGCAGCACTGACACTAGTGAAGGTACAGTTAGTGCATCCAGTATTACTTTTACATCAGGCAATTGGAATACACCACAAACAATAACTATAACAGGTGTTGATGATCTATTTTTAGATGGAAATCAGCCTTATACAATTATTACAGGTGCTGCAACCAGTTCTGATACAAATTACAATGGATTAAATCCTGTAGATATTTATTTAAATACAATTGATGATGATTCACCGGGTTTTACCGTAACACCAACCTCAGGCTTAATTACCTCAGAAAGTGGAAGTGAAGCAACCTTTACCGTTGTATTAAACTCTGCTCCCACAGATGATGTCACAATAACTATGAGCAGTAGTGATACTTCCGAAGGCACAATAAACCCGGGAAGTATTACCTTTACTACTGTTAACTGGTCTGCTCCACAGATTATTACTGTCACAGGAGTTGACGATGCCTTGCAGGATGGAAACCAGCTTTATACAGTGATTCTAAATGCTGCAACCAGTTCTGATACAAATTATGATGGCCTGAATCCCATAGATGTTTCTGTTTCAAATTATGATGATGAAACTCCAGGGTTTACACTTGAGCCGATATCTTCAGCTCTTTCAAGGCTGGTTACAAGTGAAATGGGAGGTCAGATCACTTTTACTGTAGTACTAAACTCTGCTCCTACGGCTGATGTGACACTTCCCATAACAAGCAGTGATACGTCAGAAGCTACTGTAAGTGTATCAAGCCTCATCTTTACAGCATTAAACTGGAACTCACCCCAGACTGTAACTATTACAGGTGTAGATGATGCACTTGTTGACGGGAGCATAGATTATACAATCACAACCGGTACTGCAACAAGTACAGATACCAACTACAACGGTATCAATCCTGCAGATGTTTTCATGACAAATATTGATGATGAATCAGCAGGTGTTACTATTTCACCGGATAATTCAATACAGGCTCCTTTATTTACAACTGAAAGGGGTGATACTGCGGTCTACACAATGGTATTGAATTCTCCCCCTAATGCAGATGTTATTATTACCCTGTCAAGTAATGATGCCACTGAAGGATCAGTATCTCCCGGATTTTTGCTCTTTACAACTGATAATTGGAACTCACCCCAGACTGTAACAGTTACAGGTGTAGATGACGCACTTACTGATGGAGATAAAAATTATAGAGTACAATCTAGCGTAAGTAGTACCGATACTAATTATAACAATCTGAATGTCGCAGATGTTTTTGTAACGAATATGGATGAGGAAACGCCGGGATTTTTGATTTTACCATTTACTACTCCTCAAATGAGGCTGCTTACAACTGAATCATCAGGACAGGCTTATTTTACTGTTGTTTTAATGAAACAGCCAACAGATGATGTTACACTAACTTTTAGCAGCAGTGATACAGGTGAAGCAATCATTGATACAAATACAATTGTTTTCACAGTTGATAACTGGGACGCGCCTCAGATAGCAACAATTACAGGTGTGGATGATGCCTTGCAGGATGGAAATCAAAATTTTAAGATAAATTTTGATAAATCTTCCAGTAACGACAGTGATTATGACAAGAAAACTTTAAGTGCAATTAATTGTAATAATCAGGATAATGATTAATTGTTGCTTAAATGCATTTGTTTTAGTATAATAATATTTGAAATGATATAAAAATGGAAAAATGTAAAAACAATATACTGAATCGTTCTATTGAGAAAATATTATTCATAATTATAATGTTTTTTCTCTCCTCAGCAATGTCCTCTGCCTTTGAAAAGGAGGATATTATAGATATGGAACTCAGGAGCTATAATAAAACCAGGAAAACCCGTATCCTTGTGATGGACTTTTCATCCAGTGGGAAAAAGGCAGAATCAAAGAGACTGGCAGGGTTAATTCGAAAGAAGTTTTCAGGGAACAGCAATTTTGCCACACTTAATATTGATGAAATAAATTCCCTCATTTCAGCGGGAGGGTTTAAGAAACATGGGTTGGAAGATCCAAAGGAAGTTGCAGTATATATTGGTAAAAAGTTAAGGGCACATAAGATAATTATCGGAAATGTAGAAGAGGAGCAGGGTAAAATAGTAACTGCCATACAGGTCATTGACATTAATGACAGGAAAGTCCAGTTTGATAAAACGTATAAAGCAAAGAGGGCAGATATTGATGAGAGGTTAACATCCTTTACGAATAATGTTATGGATTCAATGCTTGGAGTTCAGCCAAACAAGGGCACGACGGGATTCAGCCTTTTAAAATTTAATCCCGGTTTCACCATGTCTGCTGGCTTCCTGGGCTCTGCAGGTAATATATCTGAAAAGCTAAACAATTCATACCTAATAACATTTCAGTTTAATTTAGATGCGCCATATATACCATGGACAAAGGTAGTCCTGACGATCGGTTATAGTAATTTTAAGGGCGATAATATTGATGAAGGAGGAGCAGACCTCACCTTTATGCCCATTACACTTGCACTTTCTACTACATTTCCTGTAACAAAAAATCCACTCATACCAAAGCCCGTTTTGATCTTTGGAATGGGTGGTTCCTACCTTTCGCTTAAGAAAGCACAGTACAGCGATGATGTTTCTGGCAGCGGTTTTAACTATACACTGGTTCTTGGTTTGGGGGGAAGGATATCGCCATATAAAAATACATTGGTCCAGTTGGAGTTCCTATATCATTATATTTATGAAAAGGTCAGTGTCAACTATTTGTATGTGGGAGTCAGGGTTGGTATGGTTTTTGAATTATAGGGGGACTTCCACTCTATTTTCAATTAAGAAATAATTCGGTGCTGCAGTAATAGTTGAATATATTTATAAAATCTAACTGATTTACATATCATCTGCCAAAAGGCTGAAATTTGCGGTGATATATGCCGAAAATAAAGGTATGTAAGTGAAAACATGTTTATTGTTGATAAAATCCGGTATAAGAAAAAGTTATTAGTAAAAGGTACTGATTTAATGAATTTTAATTTAAGCTCCCTCAATATTAAAACCACATTTATATACAGTCTCCTTGCGATTCTCATTATCTCAATCATTACAGCTATAATATTTGAAAACCAGTCTGACCTCATTGTGAAGAATACAGTACTTGAGGCAGAAAGGGCAGTATACAAGATAGACAAAGAGATCGGTAACATTGAGCTGGATAAACTGATTGGTGAAAAGGAAAGGGTAGAGGCAATTGACACTGTAATCAGTTCTCTCAGATTTAAAAGTTATTCCATCTTGAATGAAAAAGCCGACCTTCTCAAGATATCTTCCGAATCCGACAGGAGTACTTTCTCCGAAAAGATTGAGTTACTCAATATTAACCGGGCAATATTCAGAAAAGATAATATGGGCAAGATTTTCTATGCAGAGATAGCACAGACTCCCCACAAGCTTGCCAAACAGCAGGTTATCAATTTCTATATACCACTGCAGCCTAAATACGGCAGGAGCCTAATTATAAAGCTCAATATACCTGTCACCGGTATTGAGAGCCAGATGGAACAGCTCTATAAGCAGCTTGGCATCCTCATAGCCGGAATAATAATAATTGTTGTTATCATTGGGGTATTTTATAACAGAGTAGTCATACGGCCAATTAAGATGATTTCCGGAGCGAGCAAGAAAATCGCCCAGGGTAATTATCATGTGCGCATGTCCGTGGATAATAAGGACGAGATTGGTACCCTGGTGGATTCATTTAACTTTATGGTGGAGTCTCTGGACAGAACGTCAAATCAGCTGCAGGAGACCATAAGCGAACTGGAAGAGGAAAAGGAAAGGGGAGAAATGATTAACGCAGACCTCCATTCTGAAGGACATTCACATGAAGACACAGATGTTCCCGTGGACGATGTTTATAAGATTGATACAAGTGCAAAGAGGATGGCAGGAAGAAGCCTGAAAAAACCGATTAATAAACCGTACATTAGAATTGCCAAAAAAGAGGATAGCATCAGTTTTGTTGACATACCAAGAAAAATTATTGCTGGTAAGTTTCAGATTAACAGGGAAAAGGATAATATATTTATCAGGGTGGATCGTGATAAGCTGGTAATTGTTGGAGCAAATTCATTGTATTCCAGGCAGATTGAGGATGAAGATTCTATAAGGCTCGTTCAAAAAGACGGGAACACCATTTTTATTGACATACCTAAGAAAATTCTTGCTGATGAAATTAAGGAACAGTACGGAGAGGGGCATAATTTTGTCAGGCTAAAAAACAGGGGAATGAAAGTTCGGAGCCACTAAAAACATGCAGCCCCTGCTTTTCCGAGAAAAAAATCAAAGATTTATACTAAATTTGTTGAAGATATCCCGATTAGATGATATTTTTTAACCAGTAAACAATTAATGGGGTTGCATGGGGACTATTCGTAATTATATTATTTTGGGCATTGTAGTTATATTCATTGCATTAATTATTGTGATGAATAATGAAATTTTAAAATACAGGGAAAAGGAAATTTCATACAATCTTGATGTAATTGCTCAGACAAAAAGTGATAAAAGGTCAATCGGTTTAATATCCCGCTATCTTATAATAAAAAAACGGATCAAACAGGGAGGAGACAGTGAGGACAGCTATATTGCCGAATCAAAGCTCCAGGCAATTTTAAGCTCAATATCCAAAACTGACTTTTCAGATAATGAGAAAACGGAGCCCGGAAAAGGGATTTCCCCCCTCCAGAAGCTTTCAAGGCTATATCTCAGGGGGATCCGCTACATCCTGGGAAAGGATATGCCCGAGGAAGTTTTCAGGGATTACAATGACCCCCTAATTGAGCTTGCCTATTTTTACGAGAGATACAGAAGGTATGATAAGGCACTTGAAGTAATGGAGAGTATTAGAAAGCGCAGAAGGAACCTTGCGCGAATTACCCGCCGTACAATACTTCTTCATTCCGGTTTTTGTTATGCCATGTTAACGCAATATAGTAAGGCAAGGAATTCATACAAGAGTGTTATGGAATACTATCCGAAAACTGATGAAGCAAAGACAGCTAAAATTCTTCTGGGTTTTCTGTCCACCATGCAGCGGGGTACAAAAAGTTTAATAGCGAAGAATATTCCCGGGGACAAGAAGGCTTTCAGAATGTTTTTACTGTCAGCATATGGGTCTGCTAAAAGGCTGTATGGTGAATTCTTTAAGTCTGCAAAGCTTAATATTGGCAAAAACCGTTTTTATAAGGCAAAGTTTTACAATTCAAGAAGTACAGAAGAATTGGGCAATCAAAAACAAGCCATTAAAGGATATAAGAATATAATCGCAAAGGTACCGGGCACACTTTGGGCCAAAAAGTCGAACCAGCGTCTCCTTCTGCTGGGGAAATTTTATAAGGGCAATAAGAAGCTCGTGGTTGTTGCCAGAAGAAATGTTGTCCGTCTCGGGGACAGTGATTTCCTGAAAGCAATAGAAAACATTGAGAAGACCATGGTTGAAGACAGGTTTAATGTAGAAAGGGGTGTGAAAAGTTATAATTATTTTGTCAAGAGGACAAAGGTTAAAAGGATAGATGTTTTTGAAGATAAAGAAGCAGTAATTATTGCTTCCAAAACAAAATCCGAGAGAGATATCTTTACAGATAATATTAAAAAAAAGAATTCAGAAAATATCCTGAAAAAAGAAGATATAATCAAAAAGACAGAGCCTGTAAAGAAAGAAGATGTTATCAAGAAGACGGAACCGGTGAAGCAAGAGGACATTGTCAAGAAGACTGAGCCTGTGAAGAAAGAGGATGTTGTTAAGAAGACAGAACCTGTGAAGAAAGAGGACGTTGTCAAGAAGACTGAGCCTGTGAAGAAAGAGGATGTTGTCAAGAAGACTGAGCCTGTGAAGAAAGAGGACGTTGTCAAGAAGACTGAGCCTGTGAAGAAAGGGGATGTTGTTAAAAAGATAGAGCCTGATAAAAAGAAAAGATTTTTCGTGAGGATAGTATCAAAGGATGGATTTTTCTTTGAGGGTGAAATGATAGGTGAGGATAAAAAAGAAATGCTCATTAAAACTGAGTTTGGTAATATGCCTGTAAAAAAAGATATGATTAAATCAATTAAAAGATATAAGATGAAAAGCGATTAAGCACTTTAAGTTTCATCTCTTCGATTTTCCTGAAAACTGAATGACCCCGTTTTTATAGCTGCCATAAATTAACTTTGAAAATAAAAACCCCGCATTTAATAATGCGGGGAACTCATAAAAAATGTTATAATTTCTGTTAGTTGATTTCTATATTCATAATCTGAAGATTTGCATCACCCTGTTCGCTATCGTCATTACTCTGTTCGTCATTTTGCCATATAAAATTTAAAGCGGTATTGCCAATTGGCAGAAATATTTCAAGAGTTCCCGAGGCATATCCTTCATCATATGCTTCCACGGCATCAATCTCAATACTGCCCAATTCTACGTGATTTTCACTGTCTGAAATATTAAATACTTTAACAATAAATTTATCATAACCTTCGGGGAGTGGGCCCAGAACATTATTGTTTTTCGCTGAAATTGTAAGTGTATAGTTTCCTTCTTCAGTATTGTCCTTAATATTGAGGTAAAGGTTTTGAAAATTCCAGTAAGTGTGTATTGTTTTTGGGAAGGAGTCGGAAATATCACTTTTGTAATTGTTTATTACTTCATCAAAAATATCGGGGTTAGCATTTTTGTGACTCAGGATAACATCTTTTCTTGCTTCTGGATTTGGAAAAACACTTACAGGTAATAGGGCAACTAACAGTTCACCAATTTCCTTGAAATCACCTTCTGCATTTTCAGTTAAGTTTTTATCATAATCCCAATATGTATGATAAGCATCAGTGTTGAACCAGATTCCATCTGATGTATCAAGTTCCATGGTAAAGGGTAAGGGGTTTATTATGTTTTGTAGAAGAATTTTTTTATGACCGCCATTGCATTTGTATCCGCAAAGTGAAAAGGCTATAATGATGGTGCACAGGATATGTAGTTTTTTCATAAATGTTTCTCTAATTTTACTTTATACTTAATTATCAGAAATTAAGCACAGACGGGTTTTTTTGTCAATAGAAAAATATATTTTTTTTGTATGGAAATTATTTTGGCCAGATTTTTATATGTCGCATATCATATAAAATGGATTGAATATAGCATATGACAACAAAAAAATCTGATATAATGAATATTTTGCGGAATAATCCCATCAGGGCAAGCTTTCTGTCCTATGAAGGGTGCATTAACCAGTGTTCCATCTGTGCAGAAGGTGCCGGAAAATATATTGAATATTATCCCTTCGAAATAATTAGAGATTCCATAGAAAATATGGACTATTATATCGAAGAGGCAGCACTATACAATTCAAATGACGGTTTAAGATATAAATTCAGGGACAGATATAAGAAATTTAACATTTCCCATATATGCAGCCTTTTATTAAACAGGGGCACATCAAGGGTTATTGTTTCTACTCCGGGCATTCCAAAACTGCCGGAAAATGATAAGGTTCTGAATGAGATAATAAAAATTCCCGTACTATCGTCAATGCTTTCGTTAAACAGGGACCATCTGAAAAGTAAATTCAAGCTGAAGGGGTTTAAAAATGTGTTTTCTTATTTTAGCAAAAATAGCCCCTGCGAAATCAGGGTGGTTTATACAAGCTTAAAAGAGCGTAGCCAATTACTGGATTTATTAGACAGGTTGATTGCTAATAATAAAAAAGTATGGCAAAAAAAATATAATCAATTTACTATAACAACTGTACCTGCAATTCCCATTGGCAGGGCTAAGAAAATTTATTTCCCTGTTGCTTTAAAGGGTGTTAAAAAGATTGAAGAGAAAAGAAATAAAATAATACAGCTGTTCCGGGATGAAAAAGACATTGAAGAACTGGAGTTCATTACAGATGGCACTTATAGTTACTTTTTAAAACACGGGGCAATCCAGTTTAACAATATGTTTGTACTGCTTCTAAGGCCATCAGTTGAAGGAATGATTGTGGAGCTTAAAGTAGTGGACCCTGTTAAAATTGAGAAAACAGGCGGAGCCTCTTTCAGTTCGATTTACCGGTATGACAATAATAAAAAAAGATTTATCCGAAGGGGAAATGAAAAGTATGCCCGAATATTAAAACTGGTAATATTTAATATAAATGATCTTAAAATTGAAAGTTTTAAGAAATATTTAAACAAAATCAAGTTCAAAGGAAATCGTGATAAGGCAGTCAGGGTATTTGAAGTTTTCATGAACCTTCGGAATATTCACAGTAAATGCATGCTCAATAAAGATAAGTGCCTAATAATAACTAACGGGGATTACAGGGATTTATATTATGAAACAATATATAATTTAGTCAAAAGAGGAAAGAATATTTCCCGTGGTTTCACTTTGAAGAAAAGTGAAGTCCCAAAATATGGGAAGATTATATTTGGCTTTCTCCATCAAATTGCTATAAGCGGATAGGCGGCTCAATTAAATTGACACAGTCAATATGTGTCGCAAAGCCACATAATGGTGGGTATTTGATTTATAAGTTACATCAATGTTAAATTACCCTGTTTGACATTGGTAATTGTAAAAACTTATTTGACAATATTTTTATTTTAAGTATTTTTAATTAAAATTAATAAAACGAGGTATTTAAAATGGAAGACAGGATGAAGGACATTGGTGAAAGCCTATACAGGTTTCAAGCGGCAATCAACCAAAACGGCATAACATTGGAGGATTTTATCAGGCAAAGCTATTTAAATAAATGGCTTTCCGATGAATTATTTAATGTTATGGCAATCAGGACTACTCTTGTTAATTCCATAAATCAGTTTTGCATAAAAGAGGGACTGTTTAACCTTGAAAAGGTTATGCTTTCAATTATTACAGACCCCCTTGCACATGATATTGAGCATACACCGGCAATCCAGTACAAGGGGCATACATATCTTTCAACTCACAGCATGATATATAGCAAGTTTCTTGCATGTTCAAACAAGAACTTGAAGGGAATCTTCGTTGACTCTCCAAATATCCGCCTTGAAATGGAGAGCCCCGTTAATGAGCAGAGAGGAAGGTACCTGGCAGACTTTTCACAAATTGACCTGGAGTTAAATCGTAATAGTGGAGTGACACTGGATGATTATTATGGCAAGGAATCAAAGGTACTGGAAATACTTAATGAAGATACGAAAAGGGTTAAAGACTTCTGGGAGAGGATGATTGTTTTCGCATGTGGAGAGATTAACAGGATTAACAGTGATAATTTAAAAGCATTGGGTGTTGTAATAGAGGTTCCCAAGACACCATTCCCAAGCTTTCCCAGGGACGAGAATGTGAAAAAATATGGGGCCAGGGAGTTTGAAATAAAATTAGGTGAGGAAACGGCTTCACAATTCTACTGGGTAACTGGGCTTATGCGTGAGAATTATGATCTTGTTTATCCCTATCTAAAGAAGGATGGTTCGAAAGTTGACCTTTCCAAAGTAAAGTCTTCTAATATATTCAACTATGATATCGTGGCAAAGAGTATTGATGCGAAGACAGGAAAGCATTCGCCTGCCAAGGAGATAATGTCAGGAGCAATAAGGGAATGGCTCTTTGATCCCATAGTTGAGAGGATTATTGATAACAAGGTCCTGCCGTCAAGGCCAGTTATAAAAAACGGAAATATTGAAAATCTTGATGAGCTTGGCGGATATGGGCCATTCCTGTATTTTGCTTCAATGAAAGACGATAAGGGTAAACCCATATTTCCCGATACCATGGGCGGAGGAATTGGTATTGAGCGGACTCTCTGGTCAATACTCAGAGGAGATAAGGTCAAAATAATTGATGATGTAACATTTTTTGGCAAGAACCCCGATTCTCATCCAATATACTTATACTAGTACAGAATTTAATAATTAAATTCTATTTGAGAGCCCCCTGGCTTTAATGACGGGGGGCTCTTATGATTTGCAATATTATACCACCGGCCCATTTTCCTTACATCCCTTCATACCTCCCAAAGGAGGGCTCCCGAGTTTAAGAATATTCCAAGTCCCCCTCCGGGGGATTTAGGGGGATGGTACAGGATGGATATCAATCAATCTGACAATGTAGAGGACAAAAAATCAAAATCCCATGTGGGTGACCTCTTTTTTTTCTCTTGACAAAGATTATGCCCGTGGATTCTTAATATTCCAATAAATTATATCAGCTGGATGGGAAAAACATGAAGGACTTAC
>JBHPHB010000069.1:0-14373 GCA_042569985.1 Spirochaetota bacterium
GGGGGAGGCATATCCCTGGACCTCACAAGGCACATGAATAAAATAATTGATGTTAATGAAAATAATTCAACTGTAACTGTTCAGCCGGGAATTTTCGGCCCCCAATTGGAGGACTACTTAAATAAATATAAGGGGGGATATACCTGCGGCCATTTCCCTCAATCATTTCAGTACTCCACTGTGGGAGGATGGACGGCAACAAGAGGTGCCGGTACTGCTTCAACGGAATACGGGAAAATTGAAGATATGGTGCTGGCTTTAAATATTGTGAGTCCCCGTGGAGAAATCAGGACAAAAGATTATCCGGCAGCTGCAATTGGGCCCGGTATTGACGAGATAGTTATCGGTTCTGAAGGTGCATTTGGAATTATCACCGAAGTAACATTGAAAATCAGGAAGCACAGGCCCGAAAATGCTTCCCTCAGTTCATTTATATTTAAAGACTTCGAAAGTGCGGTAAATGCAATGAGAGAATCCATTCAGGGTGAATTTGGCAAACCCCACCTGTTCAGAATATCCGATCCCGAAGAAACCGACATTGCCTTTAAGCTAAAGGGAAAAGACAAGTCCCTCAGTGACATTTCACTTCGCATGCTTGGCTATAAACCGATGAAAAGATGTTTAATGTTTGCTGCTTCTTATGGAGATAAGGACCGTGCAAAACTGGTTTCAAAAAAGATTAAGTCCATTGCCCGTAAACACGGTGCCCTTAGTACCGGAGCGGGGCCAACAGAAAAATGGCTTCAACAAAGATACAGCAGCGCTTACATGAGAGATCCCCTCATGGACATGGGGGTTATGGCCGATACACTGGAGACTGCAGTAACATGGGACAACCTCATGAAACTCTGGAATGAAGTAAGGAAATATATAAAAAAAAGGCCGCAAACTATCTGCATGACACATATTTCACATGTATATGAAAATGGGGCAAACCTCTATTTTACCTTTTTATCTCCAATGAAAAAGGGCAAGGAAATTAGCGATTATGAAAAATTTCAGCATGGAATTATAAATGCCATTCATAAAAATTCAGGTTCCCTGTCTCATCACCATGGAATTGGTAAAATGCTGGGGCCATGGATGAACAGGGAGATTGGCCCCGTGGGAAAGGGCCTTTTGCAATCTATTAAGGACTATTTAGATCCAAAGGGCATAATGAATCCCCGAGGGACCCTCGGTTTAGATTAACTATTTCTTACTCTTATTTATCAATTCAACATGTTTAACTGATAACTTAATCAGGGAACTGTATAATTCGCTAAATTCATCTTTATCCCGCAGTGGCCGTGCTTCCGGGTCCTTTCCATCCAGTAAATCATTTATGTGCCTGTTCATAACAAAAACAGGTCCGGAGATATAGTGAGTCCTTTTCAAAAACCAAAAGAACAATATTATGTTTTGTATTACCACAAAGATAATTATTGACAGCATCAATATCTTATTATGCTCAATAATCTTATATATGACGGTAAGTTTAGTTTTTATTAATTTTTTATTGAAATTAACATTCTTTGATATGACCTTTGATGCCTTTCTAAATTCATTCTTATTTTTTATAGAATCAAGATTATTGATCATATCAATATTGCTGTTCAAACCGATGATGCTATGGTCAAGTTTATTTGTAGCACCTACAAGTTTTGAGTTATTATTATTGAGATAAATTCCCAAAGCAACTATAATAACCGTGAGAATTAATAAGTAAATTCCCATGATGAAAAAGACTGATTTGTATTGAAACTTTTTATCAACAATAATCTTTTTTCTCATAAAATACTCCATAAAATAAATTTACTTAAGGCTATTCTTTTTCAAATCTAAATTCCATAATATTCCCTGTACCACTTTACAAATTCGTCAACACCTTCCTGGATGGATGTGGATGGCTTATAATCAAAATCCCTAACCAGTTCCTCCACATCAGCAAAAGTTACGGGAACATCACCGGGCTGCATGGGAAGAAAATTCTTCTTTGCCTTTTTGCCAACTGCCTTTTCAATTGCCCCGATAAAATCGATCAGGTTAACGGGAGAGCTATTGCCGATGTTATAAATTCTATAGGGCGCTTTGGAACTTGAGGGATCAGGGTTTGCGCCACTCCAATCATTATTACCTGCGGGCGGGTTATCAAGAATTCTTATCATACCTTCATTGATATCTGATATATAGGTAAAGTCCCTCTTCATATCACCATTATTAAATACATCAATCTGTTCATTATTAAATATTGCCTTTGTAAAGATAAACAGGGCCATGTCGGGCCTGCCCCACGGGCCATATACTGTAAAAAATCTCACTCCCGTTGTCGGAAGGCCGTATAGGTGGCTGTAAGTGTGCGCCATAAGCTCATTAGCCTTTTTGCTGGCCGCATAAAGGCTAATGGGGTGATCAACATTATCCGATGTGCAGAAAGGCATCTTTTCATTTAAGCCGTACACGGATGAACTGCTTGCATAGGCAAGGTGTTTGACTTTATTGTGACGGCAGCCTTCAAGAATATTTATGAAACCCCTGATATTAGAATCAATATAAGCATGGGGGTTTTCTATTGAATACCTCACACCGGCCTGTGCTGCAAGATGAAAAACCATGTCAAAATTTTCCTTCCCGAACAGATCCAAAACTGCTTCCCGGTCCTCTAAATTCATTTTTATAAAAACATAGTTTTCGTATGTCTTTGATTTTATCTTTTTATTATAATCAATTTCACCGGTATCAATACCGGAAGTTTTAAGGCGGCCCAGCTTAAGGTTAACATCATAATAATCATTAATATTATCCATTCCAAAAACCGTATCTCCACGGTCCAGTAACCTCTTTACAAAGTGGTAACCTATAAATCCTGCTGTTCCCGTTACTAGTATTTTCATAGCCTGTTAATATAAACCTTCGCGAAATCTAAATCATGCTGATTTGTAATCTTTATATTGGAATAATCGCCCTCAACAATTCTTACCTTGTACCCCGCATCAATAGCAAGAGATACATCATCTGTTGCATCAACTTTCCCTTTCTGCTTTGCCTTTTCGTGAGAATCCATTATCACTTTATAGCTGAACGCCTGGGGTGTCTGCGTTAAGTAAAGGTTCTTCCTGTCCGGAATAGACTGTACGTACATGTTTTCAGTCTGGGCAATTGTATCAGTTGCCGGTATATATGCACCGGCCGCATTAGAATCAATGGCTTCATTGATACACCTTATGATAATATCCTGTTTCACAAAGGGGCGCGCAGCATCATGAATAACCAGTATATCATCGTCATTAAAATCATGGGATAACAGAGCATTATTAACAGACCCCTGCCTGGAAAGGCCTCCCCCCACAAGTTTAAGCAATTTATCATATTTAGATTGAGATAAAATATCATCCAGCTGAATGCGGTATTTTTCATTATAAACAATTATAATATGGTCAATCTCTTTGCACGCATGAAAGGCCTCAACCGACCATGTAATAAGGGGTTTCCCCCCAAGCTCAATAAACTGTTTGGGCGTATTGCGATCCATTCTTATACCCATACCGCCGGAAAGGATTATGCCATATACTTTTTTCAATATAACTTCTTCACCTTCACAATATTATATAACCATGTTCAATCATGTTTATACATCTGATGAAAATAAATCAATTATTAAATTTTATTTTAATAGTTCCCTTAAAAGTTCCCAGTCTCTCCCCCCATACCCCCCTTAGGGGGGCTCCCAAGTATTGCGGTACTTTCTGATTAATTTTCATTTTATTTATTAGTATTATACTATTGTAAAGTTTAATAATTTATATTAAAATAACTATTTTAAGGTATATTTTAGCCCCCCTCCGGGGGGTTGGGGGGCTGATTAAAGGAGACTATCTACTTTTTAAATTTATCATAAATGATAAAAAAATTCATCTTTCTAACTTAGCGCATCTTTGTAAAGTGGCATCTTATACAGTCATTTCGTGTATGACACACAGTACAGTTTGTGAGCTTTGTCCTTGCTTTACGCTTGTGGTGATTAAGTGAAGTAATATCATTCCAACCTGCAGGATGCTGCTGCCTGAAATTATTCCCCGGATGGAGGCCCTTTGCAAGATGACAGTTTTTGCACTGCCTGTCCGAATGGCAGGCTGTACAGCTCTTAGTGCTTATCCTTGCATCATATTTATGAAGTATTTCATAATTGGATCCATGTACAAAGAAAGAAACGGGACCGTTATGGCATTTTGTACAGAAGGTCCTTGAGCTGTGACAGCTGAGGCATTCCTGCAAGTCGTTATTTGCCTTAACTTTATGCTGCTTATCCCAGCCAAGGAGGTGATCCTCCGGCATAACTGAACCCTTGTGGCACAGCGAACAGGTCTGGGAAGCCTTTTTGTTATCGTGGCATTTAAAACAATCGGGCTTTTTCGGTATTACCTTTGCATAGTTAAAATCGGTATCTTTATAAACCTCTCCGTGACATTCCTTGCATTTCATTCCCTTTTTGGTAACATGGAAATAATGGTTAAAGGTATACTTCTTCGCTTTCTGCTCATTGAATTTTGTGACTGATGCGTATTTTTCCTTTTTCTCATGGCACTTGTCACAAAGTTTTTGCTTTGTTTCAATATCCATGCTTTTAACGACAGTCATATTTTTAGAAACATCTCCATGACATTTCTTACATTCAGTATTTTTCTCTAAATGAGTAAAATGCGAAAAGGGCACTTGCTCAATATGACATGAATCGCACTGCTTTGTGGCATTCTGATTATTATGACAGGTAAAACAATCTGACATCTCAGGTATGGAATCGCCCGATTCATAATCATCCTTATCAAGGTCACTGTGGCAGGACTTGCATTCCTCATCTGTTGTGCCATGCTTTGAGTGGTTAAAATTAAATTTATAATAAGGCTCAAACAAAGTAAACTTAAGCTCTGCAACTACTTCTGCCTTATGGCATTCCCCTTCACAGCCCTTTTTATCGGGTAAATTATTATCATCGGCCTTTGTGCTCTTCAAAATGTCCTTATGGCAGGACTGGCACTTTAATTCCGCTTCCTCTCCGTGGTTTTTATGCTCAAATTTTTTCCCACCCTGTGAATACAGGATCATTCCAAAGCCTGTTACTATTAGAATCAATGTAAAAATATGTGTATTATATCTTTTCATAATTATCCCTGCTATGTATCCATTAAAATAAATATTTAACTGAAAATATTCCCCTTAAGTCATAATCAGTATATGGCGCCTTATAATACTCTCCCGTAACGGAGAGAATGAGAGACTTTAGAACCCTGGAATCTGCTCCAAGAAAAATAAAAAATGCATTCTTAAACTCATCTTTTTCGAAATCATCCTTATAAAAAACTGTGCCTCCCCCAAGTAGAAGCTTAACAATGGATATTTTTCTTGTTGCAGTGAGCTGCAGGTTAATCCTGTCCCCTTCCGCCCCGTTCATATAGGCAAAGTTAAACTTCAGGCCAAACTTGTACAGATCCTTATGCTCAATACCTGCCGACAGGTGGTTACCACCCTCTGCATCTTTTGAATCGTAAATGATCCTTCCGTATTTTGCATCGGCAATAATATTCTTTGTTATAAAATATATGAGAGTTGCACTTAACTCATGGTTACCGTAAGGCAGAAAGTATGTCCAGAAATAGGAGTCCTTTATGAAAACAGGACGGAAATATTCATACTGCACAAGGATTAGCATCGATTTGAAAAGATTCAGCCTCGATGCAAGCAGTGCGTTCGATGGAGTACCTTCTATGAGGTCAAAGGTTCCATAACCGAAAACCTTGACCTTTTTGGAAAATACCGTATCAAAATCAACTGAAAGATAATGTTCGGCCAGTTCGCTTTCGTTCATGATGACCTGGTAGTCCAGCCCGAAATTGGCAATCTTTTTTATGAAGTAATTTGTTTTTGCCCCCACAACGTAATCACCGCTCCTCTGGCCTTTAAAGAGGTTCCGGTAATCAAAGCTGCTTAAGCTGTAGAGTTTATTATCTTCCTCGATATAGTCATCATTTACTATAACGCCGCCGTAAAGCTTTGCTGAAAACTTATGCCCCAGCATGTTGAACTTATAGTCTACACTGGCACCGTCATAGAAGAGATAAAACATGTTGCTCACTTCCATAATCCGGCCCAGCTGAACTGTGAGGTGCTTATTTAAAAACATGTACTCAAGATAAATATAGTAGAGGTTTAAATTCCAATCTTCCTGGGTATCGCTGTTTTCATGTATATATGTGAACCTGTTGTTTAAATGAAAGCTGAAATCCTTCATTATGTTTAAATCAAACAATATCCACTCATGTACCTGCGTGTATGACCTCTTGCCCGCATCTCCATCGGAACCTGATGTATAAACAGTTGTATCAAGGACACCCTTATATTTAGGTGATGATAACAGGGGTAATGCCAGCTGAATAAAGATTAAGACGGCAAAGGCGATAAATAGTTTACTGTTGATGAATTTCAATTTTCTGACACTTATTGTTTTTGTATTCATATTTCGTTTCACTTAAATTTGAATTTAATTTTGGGCATTTCAAAAAACTACTTTTTACTTTATCCAAACAATCAAAAAAGTGGTTTTCACCTATTTTTGTGCTCCCAAGGAGACATCAAAAAATAGCTATCGGGTCTCTCCTTATACTAGAGGGAGCCTGAAATAAAAACATTTTCCAAAAGGTTTTAAAAAATAAAAAATCATAATCTTATTATAATTTAAAAATTGTCAATAAATTAAATGTCCATTTAATCTAAAATTTGATTAATATATTGGATAATACCCCATCCATAAGGTAATTTTTAAAGAGCTCGTATGTTGTATATTGCAACACTTTTGGTTCAAAAAATAATTAACTACATTTAAATAAAACACACTTTGAAAAAGTTACATTTTTTTTTTAATTAATTAAAAATATGTTGATTATTTATGCATTTATTTAATTATATGTTGCATAATACAATTTTTAATTTACACTATTTCAGAAGTTGGCTAAAGAGTAAATTAGTAAACCAAGATTGGGTTTTTATTTATTGACGGCATAAAAGAGGTCTCCTAAGTCGTTTTTTCTCATTTACGATGAAAAAATATAGATGGCTTTTGTATTCTGCTTATCATTAAATCTTTAAGTGATATTTATTTTAGGGTTTAAATATTTATTTAGGGTTTAAAAATAAAATAATTTTGGAGGGTTACAATGAAAAAACTTTTTTTATTTCTCATGGCCTTTGCGGTAGTATTTTCAATAGGCTGTTCAGAAAGTGGTGATTCCATATCTTCAAATGAATGTATGGTTTGCCATGACAGCTCAACAGAAGAAGGGCAGCTAAAAATGCAGGCACAGTTCGGATATGAGAATTCCGCACACTTACTTGGGCCGAGAACCTTTTATCCAGCAGATGTTAATGCAGGACATTTAACATCTTTCCACGGCAGCAATGCAATGTATGCTAATGGAAACGATTGTTCTCCATGCCACAACCATGAGCAGTTTGTTGGTATTGAAGAAGTTGGCCAGTCTCCAATAGGCTGCTTCACTTGCCACAATCCTCATGAAACAAAAGACTTCAGTCTGAGAACAACTGCAGCTGTTACGCTTTCAACGGGCACTACTTTTGACCGCGGAAGCGGAAACATCTGTGTTGCATGCCACCAGAGTCGTGGTACCTGGGCCGAATACGAGGCTGATGCAGATACTTCGTTCCCAGTTAATCAATATTCTCGAACAGGTCCGCACCATGGACCACAGGGAGATATGCTGGCGGGCGTTAACAATGCTGCTCTCAATTCAACTGAACTTGGCGGAGTTACTGCTTTGGATTACTCAACCTTAACACCAAAGCATATGTCATCTAACAGTTGTGTCAGCTGTCATATGTTCAGAGTGTCAGGAGGCGACGCCAGAATAAGCGGAAATGCCCAGCTCGGCGGACACGGATTCTACCTTAAAGCTGAAGTTCACGGAAGCATGAAAGAACTCGTTCTTTCTTGTAATGCATGTCACACAACAGACGATATCGATGGCAGTTCAAGATCTGCTGCTTTCACAAAAATGGATAGGAATACAACTTTGAGTTATGACGATAATACTACAGACGGCAACCTCATATTGCAGGAAATTAAAGACATGGAAGATGCGCTTGTTTACTACTTTGCCTGTGATTACACCTTTGGAACATCAGGAGAAGTGCCAATCAAAGCTGTTACCGGCGGTACTTTAGACGGTTGTAGTGGACTAGTTTCCTCTGATTACATAAAAGACTACGAGTTTGATACTTCTGTCAAGAATCTCAACATGCCAAAAGCAGTAGCCAAAGCATTATGGAACCTCAAGTTCCATGTTGAGGACAAGAGTGGCGGCGTTCACAATCCAACCTTTGCTGCTAATATGCTATGGGATGCCTGTCAGGTTATTGCCGATCTAGATGTAGATACATGTAATAATGGCGGTAACACAAGGCCATAATAGCAGTTATGGATTAATTAAAGACACTTAAAACACAAAGAAGCATATAAAACTAAGCCCGGCATTTAAATGCCGGGCTTTTTTTATGCCCCAGAGGAGCTTCCGGCCGTTTCGACATTATTACACTTCCCCCATACCCTGTGTTCTCAGAATGAGGTTGATAAGTCATATTTATCAGCCCCCCAAACCCACGTCCTCACGATGAGGTTGATGCAAACGTAGGCACAGGATATGCCAAAAAACGTTTGCCCCGGAGGGGGGCTTCCCCAGTAACAAAAATTCAACTCATAAGATTTTTATTATACTTTCAGATTACAAGATTCTAAATTTTTATCGTATAATTATCAAGGCTGATTGAATTAACAATATAAAAATTAATTTGAAGCCCCCCTCCGGGGGGTTTGGGGGGCAAAGCAAAAAAAGGAGTGCCGGTAAAGGGCACTCCTTTTTATTATTATCATGTAATTTGAAAATTAGTGGCAATTACTGCAGCCACCTTGATCATCCCAATCATGTGGCCCGCTGCCTTCATGGTATTCGTGGCAGCCTATATTGCTGCAGGTTCTGCCGCTGTCATCCCATACTGTACCGGGTGGATTAAAATAAACAAGATTAGCAGTTTCAACTGTCCCATTTTCATGCTGAGTGTTATTGCCATATTCATAATGACAGTCCACACACTCCACATCGTCATTAGTCAAATGATCAGCATGCAGTCCCGTACTTGGAATTGCTGAGCCAAGTTCAGGCACGCTCGTATGACATCCTGCTCCCTGCGTTCTGCTGCAGCCGGAACTGGCCGTTGAGATCTCACCAACACAGGAAAGTATTAAAAGATTTGCGAATATCAAGGAAAATATAACCTGTTTAAATAATGGAATATATATTTTCATATATTATTAACCCCCATAATTTTCATTTTAAGAATGTAATATTTGAAAAAATATATAATGTGTCAAATACAATTTGTTTATTAGAATTTACTTCTTCATAATGGGGGTGTCCCAAAAGAATTAAATATCTCAGTTCCTGCCCCCTAAATCCCCCGGAGGGGGACTTTAAACTTAATTTAGCTGATATTTTAATGGACAAATACACCATAGCCCCCCTCCGGGTCAATGTTTTTGGCACATCCTGTGCCAACATTGACATCAACCTCATCCTGAGAACGCGGGGTTGGGGGGCTTATCAAGAAGGTAATCTTTTTTTTTGGGACACCCCCATTATCATTATATTCACTTATTAATGATATACCGATAACTATCAGTGAGGCTAATCCAAATCAATTTAAATCTCCATAAAATTTAAAAATTTGCTGTAACAAAATATATTTTTTTAGACATATTACTGATTATACTTATATTTATCCCGCAACTTAGAAACCCAATGCTTAATTCCAGGGATATATTTTTTTTAATTTGACAAAAAACGGTACTCTGGAGCATTAATTCACACATGAAGTCAGATACATTTACTATATCAGCAAAATCAATTACCAGGAGGTTTGGAAATGCCCTCCTTTTTAAGGACCTGAACTTTTCCATAAAAACCGGTGATTCATTCTCCCTCACAGGGCCAAACGGTTCGGGTAAAACAACCCTGCTGCACATTCTCACCGCCCTGCAGAGGCCTTCATCGGGATTGGTTGAATATAAAATCAACGGTGAAGTAATTCCCCTGAATGAAATAAATGAATTTATCGGTTTTATAAGCCCCAATGTTAATCCATACAGGGAACTGACGGGCATTGAGAACATTAATTTTGCGTTAAAAAAGGGAAGTGATAAAAACAAAGCCAAAGGCATGCTGGATATTTTCAACCTGTATCAGCATAGAGAAAAGCAGGTGAAATATTACTCCTCGGGAATGGCCCAGAGATTGAAATTCATAATGGCAGTAATAAATAATCCTCCCATATTCATCTTTGATGAACCCGGCACAAACCTTGATAAGAAGGGCAAGGGCCAGATCTATTCATACATTGAAGAAAACATGAAAAGCAAATTAATATTAATCGCCACAAACGAAACAGCTGAATCAAAACTGTGTACAAAGGGTATCAGCCTTGATAAATGAGATAGCAAGAAATCTAAAAAAAGAATTCATAATCGAATACAGGAACCGGTATGCCATTAATATTTCACTGGCCTTTGCCGGCATCTCCACGCTGGCAATAAGCCTGGTGTCCGGGGGCATCCCCTTTTCCACCCATGTCCAGGCCATCATGCTCTGGGTGATTATGTTCTTCAGTGCGATGAACGGGCTTTCGCACATCTTCTTCCGCGAGGAAGAAGAAAAAACATCGCTCCTCCTGAGGCTCAACATTTCAGCGGAGTCTGTGTTTATTTCAAAGCTCATATTCAACATCATATTCTTTTTTATAATCCAGGTAATAATATCAGCCCTTTTTATATTCTTTTTATCCGTTGATGTAAAGTCAGCCCCGTATTTTATTCTGTCCATTTTCCTGGGCGGGCTGGCTGTTTCAGCATCAACAACAATCTTCGGCGCCATGGTTGCAAAGGCGGGTGGAAAGGGCTCACTCTTTACGGTAATTTCCTTTCCCATACTCCTGCCCGTACTGTGGATTGCCATTTCAACAACAAAGGAATCGCTGGAAAAAGTTAACTACATGAACAATGGAAATATCATTTTTTTCCTTGCATTTTCCGGTGTTATAATTTCTTTATCATTTCTACTATTTCGATATGTATGGTTGGATCAATGAAAATTTATAAACTTTCTTACATTCTAATGCCCGCTGCAATTATCCTTGCCTTTTTATGGGCGCCGGAAGCTGCAATACTGGGCAATACAAGCAGGGTTGTCTACTTTCACGTACCCGTTGCCTGGGTATCGGTTTTAGCTTTTTTAGTATCGGGGGTTAATTCCATAATGCTGCTGGCTGACAAAAAAAACAGGTCCTACATTCTTGAGGAAAGGGCGTACAATTCCGCGAAGATCGGGATCATATGCACAATACTTGCAACGGTAACAGGCTCAATGTGGGCAAAATTGAGCTGGGGCACCTACTGGAACTGGGACCCCAGGGAAACTTCCATAACAATTCTCCTCTTAATCTATATTGCCTATTTCAGCCTCAGGTCTGCACTTGCGCATAATGAGAACAGGGATAAAATCGGTTCTGTCTATTTAATCTTTACAATGGTGGTGATGCCCTTTTTCATATTTGTCATACCAAGGATTTATCCGTCACTCCATCCAAACCCCATTATCAATGCTGACCGCAAACTCCAGATGAATGCTAATATGCGCGTAGCGCTTTTAACATCGGCAATATCATTTACGCTGTTATATTTCTATATATTCTTTTTAAGCAACAGGGTTTCAAAATTAAAACAAAAAATAAAAATGATAAAAGAAAAATAATTTATCAAAACAATATAAGACAGGAAAATATTATGAAAACAAAAATTACAACAGCATGCTTTACACTGGCAATTTTTGCATTGTCATCTTTCAGTTCCTTTAATTTTTCAGGTTTTAACAGTAAAGGTGGCCACATTGAAACAGGGCAAACATTCACAATTACAGCTGCAAAGAGCCTCCATGCCCGGAAAAAAAATAAGACAAAAGTAAACAAGGAACAAAAAACAGAGAACAGCGAATCCGAAAAAAACGGCATCCTCATAAAGGTGATGCTTATTATCCTCATCATCTGGATTGGCATCGCAGTATATCTCTTTACTATAGACCGAAGAGTTTCAAAACTGGAGAAGGAAATTAATGAAGAATAAATCATATATTAGGTTCGCAGTTTTTATTGTTGCAATGGTGCTGCTGGTGGTGGCAATATTTTCTCTAAGCGATGATATTTTATCGCCCTATGTTACATTCAAAGAGGCAAAGAAAAAGCCGGGAAAATATGTGCAGATTATCGGGGTCCTTGATAAAAAAGTAAAAATCAAGCATACAGAAAGGGACTACACTTTTACCATCATAGACAAGAACAAAGATAAAATGATAGTAGTCCATGACCAGGCAAAACCGATAAACCTGGAACATGCAGAACAGATTGTTGTCCTTGGAAGTTTTAATTCCACAAATATAATTTTTGTTGCAAAAAAGGTGCTTGTAAAGTGCCCATCAAAATATACTAAAAAGGTAAAAAAATGAATCTAGGAAAAATACTAATATTTGCAGTAGTTGTTGAACTGGTAATTGCTTCTGCATACTATTTAAAAGGTAAATCAGATACAGAATCATCGGCTATCACACCGCAGAGGCTATATTATTTATCAACACTCTTTATGACCCTTGTAATAATTTTACTTACAGTAGCTTTTTTAACTAACGATTTCAGGTATGTATATGTCTATAACAACTCGTCAAAGGATCTGGAATGGTACTACCTGTTATCGGCTGTGTGGGCAGGTAAATCGGGCAGCTTTCTGCTATGGGCATTTGTCCTTAATGTTATGGGATTATTTGTTATCAGGGCAAAGGACGATAATGAAAAAGTATTGATGACAGTAATTTCATTAACCCAGATATTTATTGTGGTTATACTGATTCTAGACAGCCCCTTTAAACATATATGGGAGCAGTATCCCAACAACTTCAAGATCGGCCAGGTACCCATGGACGGTGCCGGGCTCAACCCTCTTTTAAGGGACCCATGGATGGTCTTTCATCCTCCCATTCTCTTTATTGGGTACGCTTCGGCAACAATTCCCTTTGCCTATGCAATTTCCTCTTTAATTAAGGGTGAATTCACCGAGTGGGTAAAAAATTCATATAACTGGGTACTTTTCAGCATGACAACCCTTGGAGTTGGAATCTTCATGGGCGGATACTGGGCATATAAAGTACTTGGATGGGGAGGATACTGGGGATGGGACCCCGTTGAAAACTCATCATTGATTCCGTGGCTTGTAGTAGTTGCCCTCATGCACGGCATGTTATTGCAGAAAAGAAAGAAAGCACTGGTAAAGACAAATATCATCCTGGCAGCATTTTATTTTGTTCTTGTCTTTTACAGCACATTTTTAACACGGAGCGGCATACTGTCAAACTTTTCAGTGCATTCATTTGGAAAGGACGCGGGCATAACAATAGCACTTACAATATTCATGGTTGCATCTATCCTAATAACGGCCTATCTGTTCTTAAAAAAATCTAAATATATTGAATCTCCGTCTCTTGGAGATAAAATATGGTCGTGGGAAACACTTCTTATCTACGGTATTGTAACAGTTGTTATATATTCCATTATTATTCTCATTGGAACATCCATGCCCATTCTTTCGGGGCTCGTAATGCCGAAACCTTCACCGGTTACTCAAAATTATTATAACAACATATCAATACCCTTTGGACTTTTAATTCTTTTTTTAATGGTATCATCAACTATTAAAATAACATCTAAAAAAGTAAACATAATAGTCAAAGCTGCCTTCATTGCAGCTGCTGTTATCCTTGGAGTGATGTTCAATATTTTCTTTACCAAAAAAATTGTGGCCTATATCTTTGTTGGCGTTGCCCTCTTTGTAATAATTCAAAACATTGCGGATTTAATCAAGCACAGAGCCCCCACAGTGTTGACTTCTAGAATAACACACATTGGCTTTTCCATCATGATAATAGGAATAATTGCATCCAACTTTCATTCCACCAGCTATAAAAAACAACTGGAACTGGATAAAGAAGGAAAAGTGGGTCCCGTCCAGTTAACTTTCAAAGGGATAGAAAAAGCCAAGAGGGATAAGATAAAGTTTTTTATTAAAAAGAATGAAAAAGAAAAGAGTATTAAAATGCTTTACTACTTTAATCAAAAGATGAAGTCCCTTTACCGTGAACCTTACGTTGAAAGCGGCTTTTTGAATGACCTGTACCTGACACCTGAGAATTACAGGCCCGGAAAATCGAATGCCTCAATAATTGGTTTCCACCAGGG
>JBHPHB010000070.1:0-14149 GCA_042569985.1 Spirochaetota bacterium
TATCTTTTGTTTATAAAAATTTTTTTGCAATATTTTTTTCCTCTTTTCCTGCCTTTTTTGCATTGCCTCATGCACCTTTTCTTTGGCAGGCAATCTGTTGCACAGCCTTTTAATGATATATAGCAGCTTTTAATGGCCTGCTCACTGGAAGCTTGCTTTAAACATTTTTTTAACTTAGTTGGGCAAAGGCAGGAGGGTTCTCCAGATGAATTCTGCACAAAAGTGAAAATAATGGTTATCATTGATATAAAAAGGATTATTTTTTTCATGATTTTCTCCTTCTCTTATAACAGGATTAATATTATCAGGTTTATAATATAAAAGTTTCTTAAAGCAAGTGATGTACCTGTCAAGATAAAAAGTCAAAAGATAAAGGCTAATGTAAAATTTCCATTGACATTTCCATTAAGATAAATGAATTTAAGTATAACTGAATTTTATTTTGAAATGTATATTTAATACAACATATTGCAGAGGGAGAATCCTGTTTTATTAATTTATGACAAGGTAGAAATATTTCCAATAGGAAATAATAAAAATCTTTAACTTAAGGTAGATGTTTATAATGAAAAAAAGGATAATTAAATCGGATGGAGATTTTAAAAAAATTGTAAACAGTATTATTAATGCAATAATTGAGAGGGAGCATTTTTTAATAGTTGGCCACAAAAATCCCGATGAAGATTGTATAGCTTCAATGGTATCAATTGCCCTTATTATCAGTAAATTTTCGAAGGATGTTACCGTATATATCAGCGATAATATTCACGATCATTTTCAGTACCTCCTTAATATATGCAGTTATAACTCTATCTCATGTTTCAACACAGATGATAAAATAAAAGACTCAATTGACACAATTATTATTTGCGATACGGCCAAGCCTTCAATGATGGATGTGAGCCCATTGATTAAATCCCTGTTGGATAAAAGAGATATACTTAAAATTGAATTTGATCATCATATAGGAGCAGACAGTGAATATATTGGTGATGAAGGTTACCGGCTGGTAACTGAAGCAACTTCCGCAAGCGAGCTGGTTGGTATTATTGCATTGGAATTACAAAAAAGAAAAGATTTACAGGAGAAGTATAATATTACCAATCCATTAACAAGAAATCTTATCCTTGCTATTTTGACTGGAATAGTTGGAGATACCAAGATGGGTAAATTTATAAAATCGGAAAGGGAAAGAAAATATTATAATATGTTCAGTGAACTTTACAATAGCCTGCTGAAAAGAGAAACAACTAAAGAAACTAACTTTACCAGTATGGATGAAGTTTTTAACGAGATACAGAGCCTGTCATCCAGTGAACAACGGTGTTTCGATTATTTCAACGAAAAGAAAAAACTTTCACAGTCAATAGGTTATACCGTTATTGATGGAAATGATATGGATTTACTCCTGGAGGATTTTGACTATGATACAATTATAAATGTTGCCAGGTCAATTGCTGATGTCCTCGCAGAGGAAAGCTCGAAACTTGGTCTCGTTGTTTATGATGATACAAAGAATTCAGGGCTCATCCAATATAAATTGCGAAGAAGTAAGGGATTCAAGTCATATGATTTGAGGAAGATACTTGAAATCTTTTCGATTGAAAATGGCGGGGGCCATGAAGGGGCCATTGCCTTCAGGTTTAAGAAAAATGAAATTGAGAATATTCATTTATATACTGAGGATCTTATCCTGGGAATTGAAAAAGCCATTAATTAGATTAATTTGTATGGATGACTTATTTTTTATCTGTTTTCTTCCTGGCTTTTGACTTTTTTCTCTTTGGTTTAGTTATTTTCCCTTTTCCTTTATCTTTGCTTTTCAATGAACCATTTATATATTTCTTAATATCTTTCTTTATGTGATCTTCAAGTTCTCCGGCTATATGGCCTTCAATATTCTTCGCAATTCTTTCTTCCATTTTGTTTTCTATTTCATAAAAAGTTTCTTCATCTGTTTCCGAATCTGTTTCCCGCTTTAAAACTTTTCTTTTAATGTCTGCAAATATATTATATAGAATGGGAGTAGCGAATAGTGTTATAAGTGTTCCGAATGCCAGGCCCCATGCCAATGAAACAGCCATAGGTTTTAGCATGGGATCGAATCCTCCAATTCCATACGCAGTTGGGATGAGCCCGAAGAATGTTGTAATTGTTGTGAGGAAAACAGGCCTCAGCCTTTTAGCGGCACCCTGCAGTGTCGATTCAATAACAGAATAACCTTTTGCGCGCTCCATTTTAAAGAAACTTACAAGTATTATTGAATCATTTACAATAACCCCGGCAAGTCCAACGACACCCATTAGTGCAATAAAAGACAGGGGCATACCGTGGAAAAATAATGCCCAGATAACACCAACCAGGGTTAGGGGTATTATGCTTATTATTATGAGGGGGTGAGAAATTGATTTGAATATGCCAACCAGTATAATATAGATTATTAAAATTGCAATTAAAAACAATCTTCCCAGGTCCTGCATTGATTCCTGGGTTTCCTTGAATTCACCCACATAATCTACTAATATGCCGGGATACTTTTTGTTAATATTGGCAAACTTTTTCATCAGCATTGTATTAACCCTGACAGAAGTTACATCTTTTGCATGTTCATCTATTTCCGCTGTAACCTTAATTGCCCTTCTCCAGTTATTCCTGTTGATCTTGGATATTCCCCTTGTTTTGTCATCGAAATTTGCAATCCTGTTCAAGGGAATGAGGTTGCCAAACCTGTTGGAAATTTTAATTTTATTTAGACTTTTAATTTCATTTCTTAAGTTTTCGGGAAAGATTACCCTGATGTCGATCTCTTCATCTGTTTTTTTTATTTTTGTGGCAACTGTTCCCTTAAAGCAGGTCCTAACGGTTGATGCAACATCAAAGACACTGATGCCGGCAATGGATGCTTTTTTCTCATCCACAATAACCTTGAGTTCTTTTTTTCCCTCTTCAAAGTTATCTTTAATATCCTTTAAACCCGGTATGGTTTTCAGGTGTTCTTTATATTCCCGGGCAACTTGTAAAATTCTTTTAAAACTATCACCCTTTATTGTAACATCAATATCATGGCCTATTGGCGGTCCGTGATGGATATATGTAAATTCAACTTTTACGAAATCATGCTTGCTTTTCTTAAACTTTCCACGGAGGTCTTCAATTATTTTATCGGCTTTCCTGTCTCTTTCATCCTCCGGGTTTAAATCAACAACTACCATGCCATAGTTGGAGCCATTTTTTTCATAAGGATCCATTGGCTGTTCCCTGATTATTCCAACTTTTGTAATGAAATTTTTTAACTCCTTTTTGGGTAATGAAGAAACAAGCTTTTCTATCTTACCAATTTTCTGGTTCATTTCATTGAGGCTTGTGCCCGTTTTCGCCTCAGCTTTTATTATAAAACGGTCAATCTTATCCTGGGGCAGCATGATAAATTTGGCTATTTTTACCTGGAAGATCATGGTGCCGAAGAATATTGCTGTTATTAATAATGCAAATTTATATCTGTTATTTATAGTAAACTTCAGGGCATTTGAATAATATAGTTGGAATGTTTTATAAATCTGTCTCTTTTCTTTCTTTACAGTATCTTTCTTTTTAAATTGTGTCTCAATATCTTTAATATGTGACGGCAGAATAAACATTGCCTCAAACCATGAAAAAAGCAGAGAAACTGAGACAACTGCCGGGAGTGTCCACATCCATTCCCCCATTATGCCCTGCATAAACATGAGCGGGGCAAAAGCAGCGATTGTTGTTAGTATAGTTCCGGCTATTGGTACAATTACCTCCGATGTTCCATCGATTATTGCTTTTTTAACGGGCTTACCCTCTTCAAGGTGCCTGTAAACATTTTCCGCCACGACAATTGCATCATCTACGATCATACCAAGGACAACGATGAGGCCGAACATGGACATCATGTTAACTGTTACGCCAAACTGGCCCATCCATATAAAAGTTCCACAGAATGAAAGGGGGATACCTAAAGCTGTTACTGCCGCTATCCTCCACCCCAGGGTTAGAAAGAGAGACAGGCCGACTAATATGAGCCCCACAATTGCATTATTTATTAAAACATTTAAACGTCTTTTTACAATCTTTGACAGGTCATTGGACGTCATGTATTCATATTTTGGATTTTCCTTAAAAAACTTTTTTGTTTCACTTCTTATTATATCTACGGTTTTAATGATATCGGCAGATTTCTTTTTTAGGATAGTAAGCGTTATTGACTTTTCGTTGTTTGCCTTGTTTATTATTACTTCTTCGGCGAATGAGTCCTTTACCTTTGCTACATTCCCTATGGTGACCCAGTTTCCCAGGTCGTTTGCCCTGATTAATACATTTGATATGTCCTTAACAGTTTCAACTTCCCCAATGGTACGGACCATTACATCTTCATTTTTTGTTCGAATCAGCCCTCCGGGAAAATTAAGGTTTTTCTTTGATAAAGCCATAACTATGTCATTGAGGGCAACATGGTATTCGTCAAGACGTTTGGGCTGTACTTCAACAATCATTTCCCTGTCGCGGTAACCCTGCTTGTCTATTTTACCTACAACGGGAAGTTCCCTTAATTTGTCTTCAAGGTTCCTGGCAAACTTACGTATCTCTCTTTCGTCTTTATCATTTAATATACCCTTTGGATTATAAATAGAAATTTCCAGTACGGGAATTAAATCCATGTCAATTTCAGTTACAATTGGTTCTTCCGCGTCTTCAGGCAGATCTGATACCATGTCAACGGCATTTTTTATGTCATTGATAATTTTGTCTTTTAAATCAAGGTTAAAGTCTAATTTGACAACTACAATCGAAGCGGATTCTAACGACGTGGACCATATTTCATCAATTCCATCAACTTCGCGGAGTTCATTTTCAATTGGTATGGAGATATGCTTTTCAATATCCTCAGCTGTAGCTCCGGGGTAAAGTGTATTGATAATTACATAATTGTTTTCTATGTTGGGGAATGCTTCTTTATTTATACTGAAGACAAACATTAATCCTGTTAATAATAATCCAATTGTAATTAAATTAACAATTAAAGATTTTTCTGTAAAAAATGCTATGAGTCTTTTTTTCATTATGATTTAACCTTAATTATTTTCTGAAAAGTGATAATAAAAGACAATGATCTAAATAAACAAACAGACCTTAATCGTCAAGAAAAATATATGGGATTTTTTTATTTATCAGCTTAATAACAGTCGTTATTATGTCACAGGAAATGTAATAATATTTAAACCCAAAACATAATTATGTGCATTCTAATGTTAATTCTTTGAAACAGGATTTTTGTTCGTTTTTGATTTTGATTTTTTTCTTTGTGTTTTGCTTTCACTTTTTTTACCAAGATTTTTTATTGAAATATCAATATAATTTTTAAATTCCAACCTGAGGTCACTTTTGATTTTTTCCTCCATTTCATTTTCAAAATCAATGAATTTTTCATCGGCCTTTTCAACTGCCATTTTTCTGAAAATCAGCCTCTTGGCATCGGCAAACATATTGTATAATATTGGGGTTGCGAAGAGTGTAATTATTGTACCAAACATTAATCCCCATGCAATTGATACAGCCATTGATTTAAGAAATGGATCGAATCCGCCGATTCCATATGCTGTTGGGAGGAGGCCAAAAAAGGTAGTGAAGGTTGTTAGAAAAACGGCCCTCAGCCTTTTTCCCGCGCCTATAACTGTTGCTTCTTGGGTTTTGACCCCCCTGAATCTTTCCAGCCTGATAAAATTAACCAGGATGATTGAATCGTTTACGACTACACCGGCAAGCCCAACAACACCCATCATTGCAAGGAAGGATAGGGCCATGCCGTGAAAGTATAATGCCCATATGACTCCAACAATGGATAAAGGTATTATGGATATTATTATGAGAGGATGAGAAAGAGATCTGAATATACCAACGAGGATAATAAAGATAACAAATATTGCGATTATAAATGATATCCCCAGTTCTGTCATTACATCTTTAATATCTCTGAATTCTCCAACATGGTCTACTATTATGTTTTCATACCTTTTGTCAATATCAGCAAATTTTTTAACCAGAAGCCCGTTCACATATAGGGGAGTTACTTTTTTTGCCCGGGGGTCAATATCAGCTGTAACGTTGATGGCTCTTTTCCAGTCATTTCTATTGATCTTGGATATTCCCCTTGCCCTCTTAAATGATGCAATTTTATTTAGAGGAATGAGGTTACCTATCCTGTTGGATATTTTGATTTTATCAAGGCTGCCAATGTCATTACGGAGTTTTTCCGGAAAGATAACCCTTATATCAATTTCTTCGTCGGTTTTTTTAATTTTAGTCGCAACGGTACCTTTAAAACATGATCTCACGGTTGACGCAACATCAAGAACACTTATACCTGTAATGGCAGCTTTTTCTTCATTGACTATAATCCTCAGTTCTTTCTTACCTTTTTCAAAATTATCTTTTACGTCCTTTAGGCCGGGGATGGTTTTGAGAAAACTTTTATACTCTTCCGCAACTTTTTTCATTACTGAAAAGTCATCGCCTTTTATTGTAATATCAATATCATATCTTTTCGGCGGTCCCTGTACAACAAATTTAAAATCGACACTGACAAATTCATGCATGATTTTCTTTATCTTTTCCCTGAGGTCCTCAACAATTTCATCGGCCTTTCTTTTTCTGTAATCCTCGGGTACAAGATTTACTATTACCATGCCGTAATTTGACCCGTTTTTTTCATATGGGTCTCCGGGCGTTTCACGTATAATTCCTGTTTTTGAAATATAATTTTCCAGTTCCTTTTTGGATAAAGACCCTATAATTTTTTCGATCTTACCAATTTTCTGACTCATCTCCTCAAGGCTAATACCGGTTTTGGCTTCTGCTTTAATAAAAAACCGGTCAACCTTGTCCGGGGGGAAGAGTGTTACCTTTGAATTTTTTGCTGCAAACATTATAGTTCCAAAGAAAATTATGGTAATGGCCAAAGCAGATTTATATTTATGGTTCAATATGAAAGTTAACGCGTCGGTGTATTTTTTTTGTATTTTTTTGTAGGTACTTTTTCCCCCTTCATTTTTTTTATGGATGGGCTGCTGCCGGAATGTCTCGATATCCTTAATATGTGAAGGAAGAATAAACATGGCTTCGAACCATGAAGCTACCAGAGCAATTGATACAACTGCAGGCAGTGTCCATACCCAGGCGCCAAAAACACCTGACATGAACATGAGTGGAGCAAAAGCTGCGATTGTAGTTAATATTGTACCAAGAATTGGAATAAAAACCTCTGCCGTACCTTCAACTATTGCTTTCTTAAGGGGAAGGCCCTCTTCTAAATGCCTGTATATATTTTCTGCAACTACAATGGCATCATCTACAACCATACCCAGTACAACAATGAGGCCAAACATGGACATTAAGTTTACGGTAACGCCATATTGTCCCATCCAGATGAATGTTGCGCAGAATGCCAGGGGTATGCCTAATGCGGTTACAAGAGATATCCTCCAGCCCAGGGTGAAAAAGAGAATTAGTACAACTAAAATAAGGCCCACAATTGAATTGTTTATCAGTACGTTGAGACGTCTCTTTACTAATTTTGACAGGTCATTTGAAAGAACATACTTGTATCCGGGAAATTTTTTATTATATTTTATTACTTCTTTTTTTACATAACCTATAGTTTCTATTATATCAGCTGTTTCCTTTTTTAAGATAGTTAGTGTTATAGATTTTTGAAGGTTCGTTTTATTGATTATTGTCTCTTCTTCAAAGGTGTCCTTTACATTTGCTACGTCTTTTATTCTGACCCAGTTGCCGCGGTCATTAGCCCTTATTAAAATATTGCTTATTTCTTTTGTGTTTTTAACTTCTCCAATTGTGCGTATCATTAAATCTTCACTTTTGCTTTTAATCAGACCGCCTGGGTAGTTTAGATTTTTTCTTGATAATGCGTTTGTTATATCATTAAGGGCAACATGATAATCATCAAGTAGCCCTGGTTGCACTTCAACAACCATTTCCCTGTCTCTATATCCCTGCTTGTCAATTTTACTGACACCGGGAAGTTCCCTTAACCTGTCTTCAAGGTTTTTTACATACTTACGGAGTTCTCTTTCCTCCTTATCGTTTTTTATGCCCTGGGGATTAAATATTGAAATCTCAAGGACCGGGACAAGGGACATTGTAATTTCCGTAACAATAGGGTCTTCGGCTTCCTCGGGCAGATCGGATACCATTTCAATTGCATCTTTAATGTTGCCTATTGTTTTGCCCTTATCTTCCAGGTCATAATCCAATTTGCAAATTACCAGTGAGCGGGATTCCATAGACCTGGACCTTATTTCTGTAATTCCTTCAATTTCGCGAAGCTGGTTTTCGATTGGAATGGAAATATGCTTTTCAATATCCTCTGCCGTGGCACCGGGGTAAATTGTCAGTGCTGTAACATAATTAAATTCAATTTTGGGAAATGCCTCTTTGTTTGCCCTGACAATATAGATTAATCCTGTCAATAGTATGGCTATGGTGATTAAGTTGACAATTAATGATTTTTCAGCAAAGAATGCAATAAGTCTTTTTTTCATTTGTAAAATGACCTTATTTGTGTATTTTTAAAATAACAACACTGCGGATTTTCTCTAAATATTAAATTATCTACTCATAGTCAAGAATAATTATCAATATTTTTCGTATTTGCATTGAATATATTTTAGAAAAGAAAATTTATACTTGAAAAAAAATGACCATTAGAAAATATTGTAAAACCTTTCTGCTAAAAACGAGTATTTTGTATTTTAGCATGAAAATTCCAAAGGAAGGAGATATTTATGAACCACTATGAGCTCGTAGTTATTTTAAAGAAAAAAAATGCGGAATCACTTTATGGCAAGGTAAAGGGCATTCTAGAGAAGCACGAAGTTAGCATTGCCAGCGAAGATGAATGGGGTCTTAAAAGACTTGCTTACCAGATTGATAATGAAAATGAAGGGCATTATTATCTACTGAACATAGACGCTCCTCCTCTTTCAGTAAAAAAAATTATTAGTGAATTTAAGCTTGATAGAGATATTATGAGATATCTCTTTGTAAAAACAAAAGCGAAAAAATCAGCATAATACTTTAGGAGGCAATATGGCAAGTGATATTAACAGAGTTGTATTAATTGGCAGGTTAACACGGGACCCTGAACTCAGGTATATTCAATCCGGGACAGCTGTGGCGAACTTTTCCATCGCAAATAACCGAACATATGTTTCATCCGGTGAAAAAAAAGAGCAGGCATCCTTTTTTAACTGTATTGCGTGGGCAAAATTGGGAGAGGTAATTTCCGAATATTGCAAAAAGGGACAGAGGATTGGTATTGAAGGCCGGCTTCAGCAGAGATCTTGGGATGACCAGGAAGGTAAAAAACGTTCAACCGTTGAAATAGTCGTTGAAAATTTCCAATTTTTAACATCACGTGGGGAATCGGGTGGAGTTGATGAGACCTATGTACCTGAGACTTCTGAACAACCCCCTGATTTACCAGATAAAGATAGTAATCCCTTTTCCGATGATGATATACCGTTTTAGTAATTTATTGAAATAAATAGGAGATAATGATGATGGAAGAAAAGAATAATGATGAAGTAAAAGAAATTAAAGAAGAAGATAATATAAAAGAACCTGAAGTTAAAGAAGAAGTTAAAGCAGAAGAGATAAAAGCTGAAGAACCTGTAAAGGAGTCTGAAACAAAAACTGCTGAGCCGGTAAAAGAACCTGAAGTAAAAGCTGTGGGAAGTACAGGGGCCGTGGAAAGAAAACCTGCTCCAGCTGATAGTAGAGGCAGGCCGGATAGAGGAAGGCGTCCCGATGATTCCGGAAGGAGAGGCTCATACCAGAGGGGAGGCATGGATAATAGGATGCCCAGGTTTAAGAAAAAGGTCTGCCGTTTCTGCTATGAAAAGGGACTTGAGGTGGATTACAAGAATTCTGATATCCTGGAAAGGTTCATTACAGATAGAGGGAAAATACTTCCCAGGCGGGTTACAGGAGCATGCGCAAAACACCAAAGAGCCGTGGCCAGGGCAATTAAAAGAGCGAGAATTATTGCTCTTGTACCATTTGTTGAGCAATAGGATGTGGCAGCAATTTTAGTTTTAATAATAGCGGGTATATTCCTTTTAATCGCTTCTGCGTACCTGTATTATAGATATGAATTTATGGCTGCAGTTGGATTTTTAATTGCTGCAGTGGTAATTTTTATTTTTTCAAAAAGTGATGAGGGATTGTTTTTAATTTCGCCCATTCTTTTTGGATGTGTTTGCGGTTATTGCTATAAGGCTGGAAAGTCTTTACAGTTTTATATACTGGTTACTTCGTTAACTTTGTCCTTGATTTTTATTTTAAATTTTTATATTATCAACGGATTAAATAGTGAAGATATTTTAGTACAATCAAAAAGCAGTTTAGAGGCTTTTTTTAAGAATACTTTAATAATTAATGCTGATAAAAAGAAAATTCTGATAGATTCACTGGAAAAAAATAAGTGGGTTTTTGATACAATACCTTTTAGTTTTTATGTATATTCCATTCTTTATTCAATTGTTGGGTACCATATTATTAGAAGGTTTTTTTCATCTGTTTTAAATGTGGAGCCCATGAGAGGGTTGGAATATTTTAGGCTTAATGAGTATTCGATTTTTTCAATAATTATAGGCTGGGGAATTGTCCTCCTTTTAGAGAGAGAGGACTTTAGCACAGTTTATTTGGTAGGATTTAATATAGCGCTTATTGCGTCATTATTATACTTAATCCAGGCATTGGGATTAATTAAGTTTTTCCTTTTAAAAAAAGAATTGCCAACATTTATACTTCCCGTAGCATTAATTCTTATTTCTGTTTTTTTACCGGGGATGGCAATATTTCTTTTTGTACTGCTCACAGGCTTTGGTAGCCTTGACACATGGGCAGATTTTAGGAAATTTGAAATAAAAAATAGTGAGTAGGAGAACTGTTATGAAAGTTATACTTCAAAAAGATATTGAGAATCTTGGTGACGCCGGTGATGTAAAAGAGGTTGCCGATGGATTTGCCAGAAATTACCTGTTACCTAAAAAACTTGTTACCATTGCTAACGAGTCCAGCAAGAAGGCAATTGAACACCAGGAGAAATTAATTAAGATTAAAAAAGAGAAAAGAAAAAAACAGAGCGAAAAATTATCTGAAAGTTTTTCCGGCCTTGAATTGACATTTCAGGCCCAGGTTGGAGAAGATGAAAAACTTTTTGGTTCCGTTACATCAATGGATATCTCCAAGAAACTTAAGGAGATGGGTTATAATGTTGATAAAAGAAAGATTGTCCTGGAAAGTCCCATAAAAAGTATTGGCGAGTTCGAGATTCAGATTAAACTGGATGAGGGTTTAGCTCCCCAAATAAAGGTTATCGTAGAAAAGGAGTAAACAATGGCTGTTGATAGGCTCCCGCCACAAGATATCGATACAGAGATGGCCTGTCTTGCATCAGCCATATTGAACCCTGAAGCTTTTTATAAAATAACTGAAATCCTCCGAGCGGAGGATTTCTATCTTAATAAACACCGCCTCATATTTGAAACTATCACCGAATTAGATAAAAAGGACTTACCCGTTGATCTTACCTCCATTAAAAACAAACTTGTTGACCAGAATAATTTTGATAAGATTGGCGGAGATGCAGCTTTAGCAGAAATATATCAATCTACCTCTACATCCGTAAATGCTGAATACTATGCTAATAGAATTAAAGAGCATAGTCTGAGGAGAAAGCTTATAGAGGTTTCTTCGGATGTAATTGAAAAATGCTATGAGAAATCAAAAGAAACTGAAGAACTTATGGATGAGGTGGAAAGAGAAATATTTCAAGTAACCGAGATGCGGAGGAGTTCAGATTTAAAAAGTATAGAAACTGTTCTTCATGATACACTTGATGATATTGGGCAATGGTATGAGACAAAGAAGGCCGTAACCGGGATTGCTTCGGGATTTAAAGACCTTGATGAGAGGCTCACAGGTTTTCATGATCAGGAACTTATAATTATTGCATCAAGGCCAGGAATGGGCAAGACTGCATTTGCCCTGAATATTTTAAATCATATAGCAATTAAGGAAAAAAAGGCAGGCCTGTTTTTTTCATTGGAAATGCCTGCAACACAGCTTGGGCTCAGGCTACTATGCATAGAAACAAAGATAGATTCTCAGAAAGTCAGAACAGGCCATATTAAACCTGAAGAATTAAAAGAACTTTTTCAGGCGGCAGGCAGGTTGGAAAAATCCCACATTTTTATTGATGACACTCCATCGGTTAACATATTTGAAATTCGGGCAAAGGCAAGAAGGGTTGCACAGAAAGTCCCCCTGGGGATGGTTGTTGTGGATTATCTGCAATTGATTTCAAGTACTTCCAGGGTTGACAGGCATCTTCAAATTGCGGAAATATCGAGATTTTTAAAACAGCTGTCCAGGGAATTATCTGTACCTGTTATTGCACTGTCACAGTTAAACAGGGCTGTGGAGTCCCGCGTTGATCAAAGGCCCACACTTTCTGATTTACGTGAATCAGGAGCTATTGAACAGGATGCAGATGTTGTTCTTTTTCTCTATAGAGAGGAGAAGGTAAAACCAGATTCTGAAAGAAAGGGTATTGCTGATATTATTATAGGAAAAAACAGAAATGGGCCCATTGGTACTGTTGAGCTCATGTTTTGGGATAAATATACCAAGTTTGGTAACTTAACAATGTCACCTTCATATGATGAGGCAACTCCAGGTCATGAGATTAAATAACACTTTAAATCCCATACTGCTTTTTTTTGATGAGGTTGGAAGTACTTTCATTTTTATGAAGGATACTATTAAGTGGACTTTCAAGCGGCCTTTTGACGGAAAGAATATTATCAAACAGATGCTGGAAATTGGTAATAAGTCTTTACCCATTACAACTATTACACATTTTTTTATTGGCATGGTTATGGCCCTTCAAATGGGGAAGGCCATGGAATTTATTATGGCGGGGTCATCGGTTTTTATTGGCAGTGCATTGACTATTGCCCTTTTCCGGGAGATATGTCCGGTTTTAACTGCAGTTTTTCTGGCCGGTAGAGTTGGTTCTTCAATCGCTGCTGAAATTGGCACCATGAAGGTTACGGAGCAGATAGATGCGCTCAGGACTCTTTCGGCTAATCCAATCCAGTATTTATCTGTACCGAGATTTATTGCATGTCTTGTTATGACCCCTGTCTTAACAGTTGTTACAGATATGGTTGCCGTTCTAGGTGGTGGATTTATTGCTTACGTTTCCCTTAACATACCCCTGGATAAGTATATTACAAATATTTTACAATACATAAGGCCGGCAGATTTTTTAACAGGCCTTGTGAAATCTGTATTCTTTGGTATTGAAATTGCCATAATATCATGCTACCAGGGGTTTAATACTGAAGGCGGTGCAGCGGGTGTTGGCAGGGCCACCATAAAGGCAGTAGTAAAATCCTCAATGATTATTCTAATTTCAGATTACTTTTTAACATATCTATTGAAGTTTGTTGAATAATCCTGATATTTTACAGGCATTTGAAAAATAAGGTACATAAATGAGTAAAAAGAGCAACAAGAAATTGGAAAAGTTCCTCAAAGTATTAAAGTCCAATAAAATAAAAAAGAACATAAGAGATGCCATATCAAGCATTGACAGGGAAAAGTTTTTTGATCCATTTTTTAAAAAGGACGTATTTGAATTTGGTCCTCTCCCCGTTGGATGTGGTGAGAATAGTGATGATGTAATCATAATGGCAAAGATGATAGAACTTCTATCGCCAAAGAAAAATTGGAGAATCCTTGAGGTAGGGACCGGTTCCGGTTATTCTACAGCTGTTTTAGCGTCACTTGTAAAAGAAGTTGTAACAGTTGAATATCATGAAGGCATTGCAAAGGAAGCAAAGGAACGCCTTGTTTCACAGGGGTTTTTTAATATTCGATTTTATACCGGTGATGCCACGGAGATGACAGATGACATGGGAAAATTTGATGGTATTATTATTTTTCCTGCCTGTGTTAAAAGGCCTTTTTCAATAATTCCGCTTTTGAAATATGATGGCCCTCTTGTTTTTCCCATGGGCACACCGCTTCAGCAGCA
>JBHPHB010000071.1:0-14105 GCA_042569985.1 Spirochaetota bacterium
ATCCGAAGTATTCAATTAATTTTAAAAAGAAAAAAACCCTGAAATTCCTGGCTAATGCCTTTTTGAGCGCCAACGAAAGCTATAACAGAAAAGAGATAACCTGCAGGTTTGATATGATTGCCATATTAAATAATAATATTGAATGGATTGAAGATATAATAAGGTGATAAAATAATCCTTATTTTTTTTCCGCTTTCAAACTCTCCACAATTTCCCCGGCAGCTGAAAGAAGACTTTCCCTTTTATTAAATTCAGGATCATCAAGGACTATTTCAAGAAGTTCATTTAAAACTTTTCCAATTACCGGGCCTTCCTTTAGATCAAAAGCAGCAATAATAATATTACCGTCAATATTAAGATCACGGACACTTATTGCATTTTCCTCATCAATTATCTTTTGAATTCTAGCCTGAAGTTTTAAAATCGGTTTTGGCATACCTTCCCTGGAACCATTACCCTTCCTGTCAGCAAGCCTCAATGTAAAGAGGTCATTTAGGTTTTCTAAACCTACCTTCCTCATAAAGCGTCTCACGGCTCCATCGGTCCATTCATCGGTATAGTGAAACATATGATTTAAAACCAGGTTATTGACTCTTGAAATTTCATCATTGGAAAATTTAAGTCGTTTCATAATCTTTCGGGTAAGCTTAGCACCCACAACCTCATGATTGTAAAAGGTATAATCACCATCTTTCCCTACCTGCCTTGCTAAAACCTTACCCAGGTCATGAAGAAGGGCTGACAACCTGATGAGGGGCCGAGCTTTTGAAGCTGCGTCACAGGAGTATAGATTATGATAGTAAATATCAAAGGTGTGATACTTATTTTGTGATACCTCATAACACTGGGCAAGCTCGGGAAGAAAAAGATCTAGAAGCTTTGTATCCCTCATGAGCTCAAAACCAACGGAGGGTTTATCGGTTTCAAGAAGCTTCATCAGCTCATCCCTGACCCTTTCTATCGAAACCAATTTTACTATATCAAGTGTCCTGGAAATGGCATCAAAAGTATTATCTTCAATATTGAAATAAAGTTTAGAAGCAAACCTGCAGGCCCTGAAACTCCTGAGCCCGTCTTCACTAAACCTTTCCATGGGATCTCCGATAGTTCGTATTATTTTTTGCTCGAGATCATTCATCCCATCAACATAATCTATAACTTCACCGTTAGATATATCATATGCCAAACCATTAATTGTAAAGTCACGCCTCTTAACATCTTCTTCCAGGGTTTTGGAAAATGAAACCGTCTCAGGCCTTCTTCCATCAATGTATTTACCGTCAGCCCTGTATGTTGTTACCTCATAGGTTTTACCGTTTATTAAAATTGACACCGTGCCGTGCTTTAAACCCGTGGGGATCACCTTTTTAAAGAGGCCCATAACCTCGTCAGGTTTTGCATTAGTAGCAAAATCATAGTCATATATATTACTTCCAAGAATAAGATCACGTACAGAACCGCCAATTAAATAGCATTCGAAACCACTGGCATGGAATCGCTTTACAATGCTATTTACAGCTGCTTCATCTTTTTTCGATAGATTTATGTTAATCTTAATTCTTTCCATTGGGTTTTCTTGTATCCTACATTTTTAAACTTATTAAAATTAAACCCCTCAACACCGGAAACAAGCCTGCTTATTAAAGTGCACATCATAGAAATTGTTAATAAAGAAATCAAACAATTATTAGTCAAAGTATTTTTATATAATACTTAAAAAATAATAATTAATTTATAATTTGTCTACTTTCATTATAGAATTTTTTTGTTAAGTGATTTTCACTTCACTTCTAAATTCCCCACGATTGTATTAGGCAATACAGATAAAAGCAATCTACCATTTATTAATATTAAACCAACTTCAAAAATAATTATATAAAATCGCCCTGGGAGAAATATGGAAAAACAAAAAGCTTAATTAAAAAAATCATAAGATCAATTAAATAACCAAAGTTTAATAGACTATAATATATTAAACCAAAAATTTGCTTTTAGTCCATAAAATATTGCATCAGCTTTTCCGTCACCAACCTTAATCTGTTCGTCTTCATAATCGGTATCCTGGAGTTTACCGAAATCGTATACACTTGTAAAGAAATTGACGCTAAATCCTGTGTGGTCCCCCATATAACCCAATCCCAATTCAATATCTACAACATAACCAAGCACGTCAGGATCCTCATCAAAGGCAGATCCAAGAAATATCCCTAATTCCAGATTGAAATAATATTTACCGGGAGGCGGGATAGTAATGAAGTGAACACCAAACATGTGGAAATGACTTGGTGCTCTTTTGGGTTCTCCTTCCATAGTATAATATAAAGGAGGTGCCGGTAAATTCCTGAACCTATAGCAGATGTATCCCTTGATTCCGAAATTCTTTTCCAGGTTTTCTACAGCTTTGTGCAGATCTTTCATAAAGATGGCAGCTATAATCATTGCATATTTTGTTGCTTTAAATCCTATCCCATAAACATCGTATTTGTATTTTCCAACAGTTTCTTTATCAGAATTTCTTGAAAACCTGGCCAATATATGATTTAAGAAAATACCATCAGTATATTTTCCAATAGAAATAAAAAATTTATTATTTACAAAGTCGGAGTTTTCAATATCAGGTTCACCAAATACATAATTTAAACCCCTGTCGGATCTGTAAGTAATGTTGTATGTAAATTGTCTAAACCCCGCCCATGCACCTATAACATAAGATTTTATTGGATCAATATTTTTTAAATCCTGTGCATAATATCCTGCAAAATCAAATCCGGCATACATGTTCAGGAGACCTTTATTCCTATCACCAGTTTTGACGATATCAAAACCAAAGGCCGAAGCAATTTGAATTTGTGTAAGCTGTATAATTATAATCAGTATAAAGGTTATTATTGTTTTATTATAAGTTGTCATAATTTTTCCTAATTATTCTAAAGGGCACAGTTACCAGGACTATTATCATATTGATCATTATTTATATTTGGGTAAGAATGACGAATATTATTACTTCCTTCTAATTTTCCAAAACCAGATTCCAACTATAATAGTAAAAAATAGTAAACAACCATTTTATAGACATTCCCATCTCTTACAATCTTTTACTATTTAATATATCCATTATAAAGTCCCAAAATTTTAGTAGAATCTAGTGATTGGCTATCTTTTTGTCAACATAAGCATATTTTCAGATTCAGATAAAGCCCAATATGTGACATGGTGCTCGCTGTAATGGGTATGAACTTCCTGGAAAACAAAAAAACAATCTCATCCAATTACCATTACCGTCTATCCCGCATAAGGAATTACAAACCAGGCAAGATGTATTGTTTATAAATACTCTTAATGTAATCGGTAAGTTAGTCCACCCAAAATGGAAATGAAATTAAACCATTTAATCTTTTTATAATATTCCTCATTTTATAACATTATAAATATCAGTATTATCAATAATACCGGAAATTTTATTTGCGCCAATACCAATTGCAAACACCGGTACGTTAGTACCTGTATGGCCGGTTGTTGACCATAGCACTTCAGGGATACTCCCTTTCCCATTATTTGTTATTACTTCGAGCCCTCCGGTTTCATGATCAGCTGTTACAATTATCAGAGTATCCTTTCTATCACTGGCCCAATCATGGGCAACATCAACTGCCTTGGCAAATTCAATTGTTTCAAATATTAATCTTGTTATATTATTATCATGCCCGGCATGGTCAATTCTGCCGCCCTCCACCATGAGAAAAAAACCTTCTTCATTTCGGTTTAATAAATTTATGCCCACAGAAACCATCTGTGATAGAGAGGGATAGGTTGTATTGTCATCATAAATATATGGAAGGTTATCTGTTCCAAAAAGGCAGGCAAGAAAACTATCACTATCATTATTAATTGCCAGGAAGCCTGTCTTATCAGAAATAACCGTATATCCTACATCCGTAAAATTTTGATCGATGATCCCGTAGCCTCCTCCTCCCATTATTACATTCGGCCTGGATGAAAGATAATCCAGTGCTATATCTGAGTAGTTACTTCGTGATGTTTCATGGGCCCCAAAAGCAGCAGGTGTTGCGTGTGTCACATGTGCTGTTGTGATAATGCCTGAATATTTCCCCTTGTTATTGTAGTACTCCAGAATAGTTTCAAGGTTTGTGCCGTCTCCGGGGAGTTTCATGCTTATTACTCCGTTATTAACCTTAATTCCCGTAGCCATTGCAGTGGCCGAGGCAGCCGAATCTGTAATTTCACTGTTTGCGGATTCGGTAATCATCTGACCTTGATACGTAAACTTTTCAAATCCAAAATAATTACCTTCATCAAAATTATAATACCTGGCAGCCCTGATCTGTTCAGAGCCCATGCCATCGCCAATAAAAAGGATTATATTCCTTTTTTCTAATGCAGAATTATCTTTACATCCCGCAAATAGAAAAACAAGGATAACTGCAAGTAGAGAGAAGAGTTTCTTTATAAAATTAAATTTGTTCATACATTTATTATCTCTAAATAATATACAAAAATAATTATATAAAGTGTATATTTTTTCCGGGGAATACCTGGCAGGTCACATAATTCCAGCTTGCCTGTTCCCACCTTTTTCCATTTTCCTTATTAATTCCTTATCGCTGGTACTTACAACTATTGCTTACTATAACTTTGCATATAATCTTTGTACAACCCAATATTTAATGATCCATATGTCATCTCAATCTGACTGGATGATTTTGTTTTTGAATTTTTATTAAATATATATACATGCCCGGATTTCCCTTGACCAGTAAATTTAAATTTCAGTATCAGATAAAGACCAATATGTGACATGGTGCTCGCTGAAATGGGCATTAACTTCCTGGAAAACAAAAAAGATAAATATATCCTTGACAGCTTTTCTATAAAAATATGAAAATAATATTATCGTTTATCTCATGCTTTTTTTGGCTGATATTTTCTTTTTCAAATAATGCGAATATTAAAATCATTCAAAAATCATCTTACTCAAGATAATGCATAATCTCAAAAATTTTAAGTCCGTATAATAATCAGCTAACCAGGTTTTTAATTGTTTATGTTTATGCCAGTGCATGTAATTTATTGAAAAAAATGAAATCAGGAATCAATGAAAATTCACATTAGATTTACAAAAATATGGAGTGTAAAATTATGAAATATTTTAAAAATTTTAATTAAAAAAAATAACAGCATTTACAGTTTTTTTTATTTTTACCTTTTTCCTTTTCCTAAACGGATGCAAAGACGATAAACGCAGCATTGACCCACGCTACGTAGAGGCTGAATTACTTAGCAATGGCTGGTGCACTACTGCGCAGATGATGACCGCATCACTGGAAAACTCGACTTTAGGGATCGATAAGATAGACAATACAATATTGACTGAATGGAA
Source organism: Spirochaetota bacterium (assembly GCA_042569985.1). GTDB lineage: Bacteria > Spirochaetota > UBA4802 > UBA4802 > UBA5550 > JBHPHB01. Next base: position 5,399 of record JBHPHB010000071.1, read on the forward strand.
CCAGTTAAGCAGCGCCCATTCAAGTATAAATGCCTCAGACCCTAGGCCGATACAAATCAATTCTGCTTTTTTAACAATGCCCGGTTCCAGGGAATCTGAAACACCGGATATCTTCACAAAGGAGGTTCACTGCAAATTGAAATCTCTTGACTCAATTGAAGCAGTTCTTTTGGTTGATATCAATGCCAGTGAGGGTACATGCCGCAGTGTTAATGAAGCTGCAATGAATTGGGCACTAAGTCAGTTAACCGAGGAGGAGTTGGAAAGATACAATTCAGAGGGTAAAAAGCTTGTATTTGCCGATGATTTTGATTTGTCAACAGGCCCGAACTGGTACGGCAAATGCTCTGATTACGATAATAACAATGGCGTATATTCGCTCACTTCTCCATCTCTGGTTGTAGATTACAATGAATCTGATGATTCTTATATTATAGGTACCCATTACTGCAAACTCCTGTCCCCTACACAGGCACTGTACTGGCTGCTTCACCGGTCATTTCTTGATAATCCTATAGGTACTTTCGGTGATGAAACCTCACTTTTATGTGATACTTGCGAATTAAAAGATACTGTCCCTGTTGGCAGCTGTATATTCTACTTTGAAACTTCTGATCAGCGTTTCTGTGAGGACTATACAGGTTCAGACTGGACATCACAATCTACAATTGATAAATGTAACTCTCGTATTGAGGGTAATTATTCAACATCCCAATGCTTTGACCGTAGCAGTGAAACTTCATTACTGGACGGTGATGGTACATATAGAGGAACCTGCGCTATAAACGCATGTCTTTCCGGCGAGTACCTTTGGCGGGTGTACAGTGAACCTGCTCCTGAACTCGGAATGACACCAGAGGAAGCCTGCTTTACTGGCTGGTATCCAGCAGAGTAAAATATTAAATTTCAGCATTATTCTTTAACCTGCCTGATCACTAAAACAAAGTTTAGTGATCAGGAACGGATAAATACCTGTCAGTATATAAAAACATATTGACTTAATCCTCGTGATAGTATTATTTTATACTTCACAAAAATAAATGAATAAAAAATTATTATGAAAAAACCCGTTGCAATTCTTATTGTAACATCTGCAATATTCGCCCTGGGATATTTTGCCGGTCTTGAGAACAGGCAGATCATATCTGCTACTATCTTTTCATTATTTATTTCTTCAACTTTGCTCTTCTGGAGATTCAGGCTTGCCTTTGCTTTCCTGGGTATTGTGGGTCTTTTTTTATCAGGAGTTCTTGATATAAAAAACCTGCTGGAATATGCGAATTTTGACATAATTTTATTCCTCATAGGCATGATGACTGCAGTGGGCTTTCTGGAAAAGAGACATTTTTTCGAATACCTCATAAATAAATTATCTAAGATCGGTAATAATGCAAGAAAACTCATGGTAATTATAATGCTGCTGTCGGGGCTCTTTGGCGCACTGATAGACGAAGTTACTTCTGTTCTGTTTATGGTATCAATCATGCTTCAGCTGGTAAAAAAGTATAAGCTCAACCCGATTCCCTTTATTTTGATGATTGTATTTGCAACAAATATTGGAAGCAGTGCTACCGTTGTGGGGAATCCCATTGGGGTTTTAATTGCCTTCAGAGGCGGGCTTACATTCACAGATTTTCTTAGATGGGCATCGCCTATTTCAATGGTTGCACTGGCCCTTTGCATATTAATATCGATCCTCTATTTTTCAAAAGATATAAAAGCGCTGGATAAACTGTTATCCGAAAAAAACGATACCAATACAGCCCGGGAGATCCCCAGGCGTGATATAATAACATCATATGTTTATATTCTATTTTCTATGCCCATCCTTGTTTTTCATACTGTAATTGAAAATATATTTCATCTGCAAAAAAATACCATGCTCCTGGGAGCCGCTTTCATTGCTGCGGGCCTGGCTTTAATTATCGACAGGAAAAATGCCAAGGCCCTGTTTGTAAAGAGCGTTGACTGGTGGACACTCATCTTTTTTGCCTTATTTTTTGCTTCCGTGGGAACTCTTAAATATGTAGGGACAATCGATGTAGTGGGAAAATGGATGATAAATCTTGCAGGCGGATCAGATAAATTACTCTTTTTTATATTCACCGGGGCTACGGCAGCCTTAACACCGATAGTTGACAATGTTCTTGTGGCTGCTGTATTCATTCCCGTTATTAAAACAGTTGCATCACTGGGGTACAATGATTTTCCCATCTGGTGGGGTATGCTTTTTAGCGGCTGCCTCTTTGGGAATTTAACAATGGTGGGGAGTACTGCTAATATTGTTGCAGTGGGTATGCTGGAAGCAAGAGGATTTGAAGTATCACTGAAAGACTGGATTAAGGCCGGAGCAATAATCTCAATTGTAACTCTTGCCGTAGCAATTTTACTAATTTATATACAAATTCCATTAATGGTAAAATAGAGGCTAATATGGATATAAGTAAAATATATATAATAATGTGTGAAAAAGCCTTCGAATTTCAGGAAGAAATTAAGCAGCACTTAAAAGAGGATATGTTTGTCAGGTGGTTTGATAAAGCCGAAGAAAAAGTGGAAACCGCTATTCTGACGAAAAAAAATATCGATTCATTTATAAGTTCTCTTGAAAACAGGGTTATTATCTTTACCCAGGAGCAGCTTAAAGATAACCTTTCTTCATCCTACCCGCCTTTTGAAGTTTTAGAAAAAAATTTGTTTTCATGGCATTGGGAAAAGGAATATTGGAAATTATTTGAAACATTTGATCAGCTTTTTCTTGCAATATTAATGAAAGATAAATACAATAAGGTTTGGAATTATGAAAAAGACGAATGGTTAAAAAATAAAAACTGACTTTATAGTTTTGAAATGACCATAATAGATGCATAATAATTACCAACCCTTAGTTCAACAAATATATACAAAAAGCACAATTCCTTGACAAAAATTTAAAAAATTAAAATAAATGTAACTTCTCATAATACGGATGGCACATTGGATATGCCATTTTTTTACAGGCGCATCTTAGCCGTTTAATAAAAATGATTAATTAGGGATAAATAATATGGAAAAGACCGGGAAATTTCCAAAGGATCAATTCATGGTCCTGAACTATCTGAACTCAGTGGATAAAAAAACACCCTTTGAGGAACTCATTGAAAAAACCGGGCTTGACCAGGTCTTTATATCAAGCGCGGTTATGACGCTCAATGAAAACGGTCTTGTGGAAACATCGGAAAAGGTCTTCCATGAAATAAGCCCCGGCAAGGGGGCTGAGCCTTTTCTGGGATCCCAACTGCCCGAAAAAACAATAATAAAATGCCTCAATGAAAAAAACAATGACATGCATCTAAATGATATAAGCAAAGAAACAGGACTTGAGCAAAAAATAATCGGCAAAAACATAAAGGTCCTTTTAGACAAGGGGTGGGCGGAAAAAAAGGGGCCCAACCTGGAAATTACCGACAAAGGCAAAAAAGCAGCCTCAACAGAACAGGATGATGACAAAGTATTTAAACTGCTAAATCCGAATAAACCATTGTTAGAAGAAGAGAGTGTAAAAGAATATGACTTTTTCAAAAAGGGAATTGAACTATTAAAAAACCGTTCACAATTTATACAGGTTAAAAAGAGATCAAAGAAAAGTGTTTGGTTAAACAAAAAAGGAAAGGATGTTTTAAAAAAAGGCATCTCCGAACTTATTGAAGTCACAATTCTTTCTTCCGATCTTCTAAAAGACGGCAAATGGCGGGATGTGGAGTTTAAGCCGTATAATGTTAAAGATGAAGCGGCAAATCAATACCCCGGAAAAATTCATCCCTTCCAAAAAATACTGAACAGTACACGAAAGATATACCTTGAGTTAGGCTTCCAGGAAATTGAATCCCCCTATGTTGAATCAGCTTTTTGGGACTTCGATGCCCTGTTTCAGCCGCAGGACCATCCCGCCAGGGATATGCAGGATACCTTCTATATGAAAAAACCCGGTATGGCAGAACTACCGGATAAATCACTTGTTCAAAACGTATGGGAAACCCACGAGAATGGGGGGGAATCCGGTTCCCTTGGCTGGGGATACAAATGGAATGTTGATCTTGCGAAAAAACTTGTACTGCGAACACATACAACGTCAGCATCAATAAGGCAATTATATAAAACACCCAAAGCTCCCCTTAAAGTTTTTTGTATTGGAAGGATTTTCAGAAGAGAGACTGTTGACTATAAACACCTTCCGGCATTTACACAGGTGGATGGTATTATAGTTGATAAAAATGCATCCCTTGCCCATCTAATCGGCATACTTAAGGAATTCTACAGAAAAATGGGTTTTGATAAGATCGAAGTGAGGCCTGCATTTTTCCCCTATACTGAACCAAGCCTTGAAATTTTTCTCTACCTCAAGGAGAAAGACGATTGGATGGAAATGGGAGGTGCCGGTATCTTCCGTAGAGAAGTAACTGTTCCCATGGGGTGCGATGAACCTGTCCTTGCCTGGGGTTTAGGCCTTGAGAGGCTTGCAATGTTTAAATACGGATTAACAGATATACGTGATATTTACATGGCAAATATCAAATGGTTAAGGGAGGTCGAGTCATGCCAGTTGTAGGAATACCCGTTAAACAGTTAAAGGGATTAATTGGAAGGGACTTATCCAATGACGAACTTACACGGTGCTGCATGGAACTAGGCTGTGACGTGGAAGAACTGGCTGAGCTTAACAGGATTAAGTGTAAAAGCTGTGGTAATATTATTGAATTTTCAAAAACAGAAGAAATCCCGAAGTCTTGCGATATATGCCTGGCCGATTTACAATCTCCCGGCAAAGACTATGATGAGATAGAACCCACAGAAGTTATCCGGCTGGACCTTCTTGCTGACAGGCCCGACAATTTTGATGCAGCAGGGCTGGGCAGAAGTATACGGGGTTATCTTGACCTTGAAAAGGGACTTATCGATTATGATGTTGCCTCATCGGAATATACGGTTAACGTTGACAGTGCTATGAATGAGCCCTCTTCATACAGGCCGTTTATTGTCTGTGCAGTAATTAAAAGTATCAATTTTAATGATGACAGCCTCAAGAACATCATGAAACTTCAGGAAAATCTCCACTGGGCCCTTGGCAGGGACAGGAAGTATGCAAGTATTGGCGTATATGATCTTGATAAAATAAAGACCCAAATAATTCATTACCGGGCTGTGGGTAAAAGTGAACTCATGTTTGCCCCCCTTGGCTCTGCAGGCCTTGATGATAAACATAAGATGACACCTGATGAAATACTGAAAAAACATCCAAAGGGAATTGACTATGCTCATCTCCTGGAACACCTTGACAAATACCCTCTCCTGATAGATGATGAAGGAGTGGTATTATCAATGCCGCCCATTATTAACAGCGAGGATACAAGGGTTACAATAGATACAAAAAATATATTTATAGATGTAACTGGCCTAAATGAAAAATCAATAAACAGGGCCCTCAATATTATTGTTACATCAGTAAACGAATGGGACCCTCAATGCAGTATTTTGCAGGTAAATATTAAATATCCTGACAGGGAAATCATCACCCCCAACCTCCGGCCTGATAACTTTGAATTGAATTATAATAATACAAGATCACTCATTGGCGTTGATTTAAAGGACGATGAAATAATAGACTGTCTACAACGCATGCGGTATGGAGTTGAAAAAAAAGATACCCAATGCATCGTAAATATACCCTGCTATAGGACAGATATCCTTCACGAGTATGACCTCATAGAAGATGTAGCCATTGCGTATGGCTATAAAAATATTGAATCCAAAATAATTGAATCCTTTACAATTGGAAATACCATTCCAAAACAGGAGAAAAAGCAAAACATTAGAACAATCTTAACGGGGCTTGGTTTTTTTGAGGTAATGAATATAATGCTCACTTCGGAAAAAAGGGCATATGAAAATTTATCAATGCCATTGCCCAAAGACATTGTTATAATTGACAACCCCATAAGCACCGATCAAACTATAATGCGCACAGAACTTATTAGCGGACTTTTGGAAACTCTCGCCTTAAATACAAGGCATGAACTCCCTCAAAAAATATTTGAAATCGGCGATATTGTACTTTATGATAAAAAAAGTGAAACCGGTACAAAGGAAAATGTAGTACTGGCCATTGCCATAATAGGTTCAAAAATGGGTTTTGCTGATATTAAGTCAGTTGTCAGTACTGTCATACGCGAAATAGGACTGAACTGGGAGGTTGAAGCAATGGATTTTCCCGTATATCTAAATGGAAGAAGCGGTCAAATCTTAATTAGCAACAATGAAGCCGGCCATATTGGTGAAATCCACCCTGAAATTTTAGAGAATTATCATATATTCAATCCCGTTGTAACAGCAGAAATCAATTTATCAAAAGCACGTTTAATATAAGGATAAATGGAAAAATAATAAAATAATTGACAATAAAAGCAATAATTTTTAGCTTCCCGTAAATATATATTATTAATATTTAATGCATGGGAAAACAATTAAGGAGCGTAATACATGGCTGAAAAAGAAGAAACAAAAGCTGTTGATAAGGCTGAGAATGAACCTGTAGAAGAGAAGGAAGAAGTAAAAGCTGAAGCAAAACCAGAGGATACAGCTGTAGAAGAAAAGGAAGAGAAAAAAGAGGAAGTTGAAACTGAGGCGAAAGCGGAAAAAGAAGAGGACGTAAAAGCTGAAGATGAAAAGAAAGAAATCGATGATGTTAAAGAAGAAATAAAAGCTGATGCTAAAGAAAGTGAAAAAAAAGAAGAAGTAGAAGATAAAGAGAAATCTGAAGAAAAGGGAACTGAAGATACCCCTAAAGAAGAGGCAAAAAAGAAGAAAAAAATAAACAGGCTTACAAACGAAGAACTGTTAAAGAAAATCGAAGAGATGGAAAATGCAAATTATACACAATCCACCTATTATCGCCATCTTCAACAAAGAAAAAATGAGCTTGGCATATAATTAAATTGGCTCATAAAATCTTCCCCTCTTCCTTGGGAGAGGGGAACAGACTCATATAACATTTTCAGGCACATTTGGCCCCGACAGGGCCCTAACAATAATAAAAAAAACAACCAAAACTGCAAAGATAATGGACAATGTTATTAATAACTTTTTCTTCTCGCTCTTTGGTAGAAGTTTAAAATTTTGCAACTTATAATTAAAATCATAAAAACCGTTAATAATATTTATCTTAATTTTATTGTAGTCAACTTCTAATATTTTTTCTGACACAAAATTAAAAATTGAACTGCCCTTTTTCCTACCGTTTATATCAAACTTACCACTTTTAAAAGTATCGGGATCATCTGGATCAATAAAAAAACTGTATCCGCAGATACAGCTAACCTTTATGCGTCCTTTATTAAGGGGAAACCGAATTTTTTTACCGCAGGAGGAACAGGGTTTTATAAAATGCATGATAAATTTTAAACTAATTCTCCGGTCTGGCTAATTATATCCGGAATCATGGAAAAAAGCTCTTCAATAGCATTTTCAGATATACCTACTTTAGAAATAGCATCCTGGCTAAATTCATAGAACATCCCGTCACTACCTATACCTACACCGGCCATTAAACTGAGAACACTTGCTATATGAACAATTGATACTTCGAGTTTAAACTCGTCTGGAGCTTTTCCCGGTTCCTGGTAATACCTGACTATAGATTTAAGAACGGGAGGAAATTCCCATTTGTTCAGGATCATCTCACCAATTTCCTGATGAGAAAATCCCATGATTTCCCTCTCTGCATCACTAAAAGTCATATTCTTATTTTGGACAGCATCAATGATTTCAGAGAAAGCGCTCTTCACGAAGAGAGCCAAAATAACTTTGCCCACGTTATGTATAATTCCGCCTGTAAATACTACATCAGCAATGTCCTTTCTCTTTTTCATAATGGCAATTCGTTTTGCAAGGTCAGACACAAGCAGTCCCTGCTGCCAGAGAATACCTTTTTCAAGATCATATCCTATAATTTCTTTGTTAAGTATTGGCTTTGTTGCAATTACCATTATTATATCTTTGACTTCCTTAAGGCCCATGATTACAATGGCCCTTTCAACAGATGTGATCTCCTTGCCCTTACTGAAATATGCCGAATTGCTGAGTTTTAACAAATTTGTTGTCATTGACTGATCTTTAGATATCTCTTCAGCAATCATCTTAAATGATACATTGGGGTCACTTACCAATTGTATTATTTTGCTCGCAACTGCGGGCAATGAAGGCAATGACTCCAGATTTTTTGCTAAATTTTCAATTCTTTCTTTGATATCCAAACGCATTTATCACTCCATGTGAAATGGTATTAAATTTTATAATATATTTTTTCCTGTCCGGCTGCCTTGACTTTGAGATGACCATCATTCATATAAAAATTAATAACTCTCCCAACATTCCCACCAAGATCCTCAGCTAATATTTCAATTCCTTTCTCTTTTAAAACTTTTTTTGTTTCTTCAATATTTCGATCCCCTATCTGGCCTAGTGCTAAATTTGATTTGAACTTAAACATTGATGATCCGCCAACAATTTTTGCCGACAAATGTTCCTTATTTGCCCCCTCCTTTATCAGGCGTTCTATGAGCAGTGGAACTGCAGTATTAGCATATTTCTCCGGCTTTTGCCCACCAGTGGTATCAGTTGGTAAAAGAATATGCGCAAGGCCCCCAATTTTCTTAAATCTATCATATATGCA
>JBHPHB010000072.1:0-14078 GCA_042569985.1 Spirochaetota bacterium
GCGTTATATGCTCAATATTTTATAGATTATTTTACAAGTGAGGTTAAGGGTAAATCCCCCACAAGGAAGATCCTGTCCTATTTTATTCTCAATGATTTAGCTCAATATGTTGATCCCGGAAAGTTAAAGCTTGAGCCAATTCGGTCAACCGTTGTAGAGTTTATTAAAGAAAGTAAAGAGCTTGCGGTGATATCAAAAAAGATTAGCTCCTATGACTATAAGAAGGATTTGGTTAACCTCATTGAAGAGGCCCGTGGCGATTGGCCAGATATTGTATCGGAGATATTATTTGAAACTCCCGTTAGGATCCACAAGTTCATTGTTAATAATTTGATTAGGGCTCAGTCTTATGATATTATTAATGATTTTATTAATAAGCTGATTTCAGAGTCGAAGCAATATCCGGAGATTTTCCTCTGGGTTTCAAAGAACCTGTTTTTCAAGACCTGGGATTATGATTGGCTGGATTATTCAAAGGAATCAATTACAATCACCTTTTTCAGGTTTCTCAATGAGTTAAAGAAGATCGAAACTGAAGGGAATAGACAGAAAAATATTGCACTTAACATACTCTTTGATAATGAGGAATTTGTTTTGAAGTCATTTGTTGAAGAATTTGATGAGTCCTTTCTTAGCAAGGTATACGACCTCTTTAGCAATTTATCATATGTCGAGGAGAGCCATGTTGAAAAATTGATGGCCCTTGTCAATGTTAAGTTTCCTGACTTTCTCAACGGTAAAGCTAAGGTAGTAGATGAATCTGAAATTGACATTAGCGGGTTCATAACAAGCCAGGAAGGTTATGACAAAAAGAAAGCTGAATTTGATAATATGATTAATGTGGATATGGCTAATATTTCAAAAGAATTGGCGAAGCTGTCAGAGAGTATAGCCGATCCCCAGCAGAATGCAGAATATAACGCCCTCATGGAGAAACAGACTGTTTTGGAGATGTCCATATCAAAGCTTGGTGAAGAGATAAAGAAGGCAGAGATTCTTGATCCCCAAAACATATCTGTTGATAGTGTCAATGTTGGCACAAAAGTGTTTTTTAAGGATGTAAAAACCGGAGATAAAACAGATTATACCATACTTGGACCATGGGATGCTGATTTTGAAAAGGGAATTCTTTCATATCGTTCGCCCATTGCAAAGTCTTTGCTGGGGAAAAAGATTGATGATGAAGTTGAAGTTAAGATTGATGAAGTTGACAAGAAATTTAAGATTACAAATATTCAGAAAAGCGAAGTATAATGTTTTAGTTTGCCGCGATGGCGGAATTGGTAGACGCGCTAGGTTCAGGGTCTAGTGGGCTTATGCCTGTGAGGGTTCGACTCCCTCTCGCGGCAATTGTTATATTATAGACTTGCTTCATCTCTTTAGATTATCCCTATCATGCTCATTGGTGTACCGGAAGTTTCATGTTGTATTACTTATCCACCCTGCAGCTCTGGTTTTTAAAAAATTTTGTAATGGCCCCCTAAATCCCTACCCCAGGAGTACTTCTCCCCTTTTCTCAGGGCGCCAGAGGGGGACTTTTTAACTTCAGTAAGATCATTTTATCGTTATTGATGACATTTAATCTTTTTAAACAAATATTATAGATTATTAATTATTTTATTGTTAGTAGACTAATTATAATTTTAGAACTATAAGAAAGTATTTTTATAATTGGGAGCCCCACTTCGGGGGGTATGGGGGGCAAATAACATATTTTCTATTATAGTGACTATTAAATAATTCCGATGAGTTACTTAGGTGTGTATTTTGTGTAACATCTGAATTATGTTTCAAAAATATTACGGGGAAAATGATTGTCCAATGACAAATTATAAAGACTTAATGACCAGCTTAAACGGTTTGCGGGGTGAAATCCTTTTAGCCATAAGGGGGATGATGACAGAGATTACCGGTGGCGATGTTAATACACCCGTAAATCTTGAGGGTGTCTCTTTATTTTATTCTTTTGGGCACAGGGATAGTTTCAGGGACAATCTCAGGCTGTGTAATATATTTTATGATGATGATGGGAAGCTATGCGGGGATTTTATTGATAAGAACAATGCCACGGGCAACGATTTTTTATTTGGCAAATGTGTTGAAGATCTCAATATCGAGGATCTTATGAATATATTGAAAAGCCTTGATGGTAAAGACAATAATAAATGTGAAACAGGTATTTATGAAAATATGGGTTTTAGCGGAAAGGTACACAGTTTCATGTCCTCAATGGATAGCTATTTTAAAAAACATGGAAACGTTTAGCGTGGAGATGAAATAAGGCCCATGTGTTTATCAGAATAATTAATTAAAATTGAAATTGCCGTAAATGCAAATTTCAAAAATAAGGTGGCAATTATGAATAGTTTGATACTTGCAAAAGATAAATTTGATAAAATGATGATTAATATCTGCAATTATATGTTTGATATAAGGATCTTGCTATCGCGTTTTATTTGTGATCTTTTAGAGCAATATGAAGAGAGTGAAGTTGGCCTGGATTTATCATTCCCCTTTGAAAAAGACGGTAAATACGAAATAGTAAGGGGTAAGAATATTTTTTATGATATTGATGATGAAAGCATTAAGGTTACAACTGATTCGGATTTTGGTGTTATTGACTGGGGTGAACTTGATATTAATTCGCAGGATGCAATTGCAAACTATATTCATTTGAATTATGTTATAAAGAAAATTGATAAAAACATTTCCATAGAAGATGAACTTCATTGATTATTTAAATTCAGCAACTTCTTTTTTTTATTTCAATTTCCGTAATTTCTTACATTTGTCTTGACTATTTATGTTTTTCATGTGAAGATGTGCCGTTCAAATTTATTCAATTGGGAGGGCTAAAATGTCAAAAAAAATTACTGTCTTCTGTTTATCCGCTTTGTTTTTTATTGTAATAATCTCACTTAAGGGTTCACATGCAGCATCAGTTGGTAAAAAGGTATTCAATGTAAAACTGGCTGACGTCAACAGGGCTCCAAAATATCTGCCCGGTTTGGGCAAGAAGGTCCTTGCAATTTTTTATACCGACCCCAGGGCAAAGGATAATAATAACCCCCTTGCAAGTGCCATAAAGAAAGCTGTTAACCAGGGTAAAATTTTGCGAAAAGATTATAACGGCATCGGCCTGGCAAACTGTGCTGCCGCATGGTACTATCCTAATTCAGCGATAATCAAAGCAGTTAGAGAGAAACAAAGAAAGTTCCCTAAGGCAATATACATTCTTGATTTGGACTATTCACTTGCTAAAAAGTGGGGACTCAATAAGAACAGAACAAAAAAGGCCAGTGTTTTAATTGTCATAGGAAAGGACAAAAAAATAAAATTCATAAAATACGTTAAATCGCAATCTCAAAGTTCAGGGCTCATTAAAACTGTTGTTCCCTTATTAATTAAATTGAGCAAAGAGAAATAAACGGTAATTATACAATAATCCGGTAAAGGAGAAAGGAAATGGTAAAACCAAAGCATAAAAAAGTGGGGATACTTTTTTCCGGTGGGCCAGCGCCAAGTGCAAATGCTGTTATATCATCAACTGCAATCAGGTTTTTGGATAGCAATATTCACTGTGTGGGAATAATGAGGGGTTTTGAATACCTGCAGGATTTTAATAAGGACTATCCTAAATTAAGGAAGGACCTTCACTATGGAGATATTACATATGATATAACCAGGGCAAGAAACCGCAGCGGAATTGTCCTGAGGACTTCAAGGGCAAATCCCGGAAAGGGCATTAAGTCTATGAAAGATCTAAAGGATCCCAAGAAAAATGGCAGGTTGATGAACATTCTTGATGCCCTGAATTACCTGGAGATTGGAGCACTCATTACTATAGGCGGGGATGATACCCTGAAGACAGCAAACTTTCTCCATGAACTTGGCCTTCCCATAATACATATTCCTAAAACCATTGATAATGATTATTTCGGCATTCCATGGACTTTCGGGTACTGGACAGCAGTTGATGCTGCTCAAAAGTCGCTGTTAAATTTAAGATCGGATGCCCAGGCAACGGATAGTTTTTTTATTGTTGAACTTATGGGCAGAAAGGCCGGATGGATTACATATGCCGTGGGAATAGCTGCAGAGACGATATTGTCTATTTCCAGTGAGGATTTTGAAAGCGAGAAGATTGACCTGAAAGAGCTTGTAGAAAGGATAACTGATGTAATAATTGACAGGGAGAATGACAAAAAACCTTACGGTGTTATTGCAGTTTCCGAAGGGCTTGTGGATAAACTCCCCGATGATATGAAACCAAGGGAAACTGACAGGCACGGAAATGTTATCTTTGGCAAGGCGCAAATATCACTGATGCTGGCTGAACAGGCTAAGGAAAGATATCATGAAAAGACAGGCCTTGATGTTAAGATTACATCCAGGCAGATCGGTTATGAAACACGATCAGGTCCTCCCATCGCCTTTGATGTAGTAATGGGAAGCATGCTGGGTTTTGGCGCTGCAAAGTTTTATGAAGAAGGGAGATTTGGAGTAATGGTTTCCGTTACTGACAACTTTGATATAAAGTGTGTGGGATTTTCCGAGTTGATCGATCCTGATACGATGTATACCAGGTTAAGAGATGTTCCAAAGGGAAGTGACTTATTTTCACTCAAGGAGAGTCTTTCTTACCGTAAGATATTCTAGTTATGATTAAAAATTGCCTCAAAATATATTTGGTTTTACTATTAATTATATTTTCATGCACAAAGAAAGGCCCTGCGGATGATATTTCCCGGGTTTTTCATGGGTTAAGCAATTCCAACAGCAGCGGTGAAATATTAAAGCACTATTCCAGTGGTACTGTTAGTGCCATTGGTAAAGCTGTGAACCTTCGAATAATTACCGGTAATAGAAAATTATCAATATTGCCTCAATTTAATAATAACACCCGCTGGAGAATCTTGGAAAAGGCTATAGATGGTGACAGGGCCGAATTGTGGCTGAAGTATATTGAACATCCAGTGGAAAATATGATTGGCTTTGAAATGAAATTTAAAATGGTCAGGGAAGATGGCATGTGGAAAATTGATATGGAAGATGAAATTCAAAGAAGTATTGGTAAATATAAAAATGGGATGAAAATCAGATATTAAAAAAGATATGTACCCAGGTTAAGGATTATATCATATAGTAATTCTTTTGCATCTTCAATATTTGGAAATCTTTTATAATATTCGATACAGGTGATTAATGCCATATAGAGAGAGCCAGTCTCAATGTAAAGGTTTATCAGGTTAAAGTAGGATTCTTCAATTTTAGGATCAAGGTTTATCGATTTGTAATAGTAGTATATGGCCTGGTTAAAATCTTTCTGCTCCCAGCATACCCCCGCAAGATTTGCGTATGTAAAAGCATCTTCCGGATTTAACCTTGCAGATCTTTGTAGTACCCTTTGAGACTCATGAAGTTTTCCAAGTTCACAGAGACTGATTCCGAGCCCGTTTAAGATCTCCGGGTCGCTGTCGCTTAACTTGATGGCATTACAGAAGAGCCTGAAAGCTTTTGAGTATTCACCGTTATGCACATATTCATATCCCCGATCTATAAGGGCAACTTTATTCTTCCCGAGCTCTTTTAAATCTTCAATTTCCTCGTTGCAGTCTGTCTTTGAAATTTCATCGGGCATTTCATATATGTTATCAACTACCATGTTTACATTAAATTATACTATTGTTTTTTTGTAAATATTTTTATTGGGAAAAAAAAATTTAATCTTATAAACGGGGGGGGCATATTAACGAAGAAGGGGATCCCAGGCGGTAAATCCCGGCATTGGCTATTTGATAACAATTACAGAACATAGATCTCCGGTCATGTCAGACGCAGATTTAGGGTTGAAGTAATCCCATGTCCACTTTCCGTCAACAATGTATTTATACTTATACAGCCCTTTTGTCAATCTTTTCCTTAGTTTCCAGAATCCACCTTTATCCTTTATCAAGAGGTCGCTTTCTGGATTCCAGTTATTAAAATCACCAACCAGGGAAATTATCCTGGCACCGGGATTATATAACCGGAATTCGACCAGGTTTTTTCTTATTAGCCTGTAAGTGATATTCGCTGCGTCCTTTTCTTTCACCGGGGATGTTATGGAAACATATGAACCAATACCGTCATCTTCCCTTATGGGATTTTTGGGGTCACTTATCCAGATATCATCAACATTGAATTTATACTTTATTTTTTTATCATTAAAATTGCCCTTTGAAAAGAAATACCACACACCATTATTACCCCTTCTCATATGGATAAGGTTCCATTGGGAGAAATTACCGGCAATACTAACTTTTTGTGCTTTTCTGTTCTTATATGTAAAAAGGATGCCCGGAGAAACAATTTTCTGCATCCTTGACAGGTTATCGACCTTTATCATCCTGATAACACGTGGTGGATCTGACTGTTTTAGAAATTTAAGCTGATAAAAATTCAGTGTTTCCAGGTTTCCATGTGTGGTTGAGCTGATTAAGAAAACTATTAGAAAAAATAGCCATTTCTTAGTATTTATTAACATATTGATTTTTTTTAGTAAATATTTCATATTTATAATCTTATATCCATAACTTATTCAATCTTATAGTAAATATGTCGATAATTGAATTGAATATATTAACTATTAATTTACCAGCAGGAAATAAGTATAAAAAAAAATCAATTTCTAAAATTTGATTGATTTTTTAGTGTTTCTGTATACATTCATAAATATATTATTAATAGATTCGGATAAAATATGGGTGATAAAGAAGATAAAATAGAATATTCTCCAGAGGAACTTGAAGAGATCGACAGGATTGTAGGAGTCGCCACCAGCGAGCCCGATGATTCTCCCGTGGACTCGGGTAGCCTTCAGAAAGAGCAAGTTGATCCTGAGCCTGTTGATGATGTTCTGGGCGGCTTATTGCCCGACGATGACATTGAAGCGCCCATAGACATTGATCTGTCATCAGAAGAACCGGGAGATGATATGGAAATGGCACCACTTGAAGGTGGTGAGACTGTTTCTGACTTACCCGAATTTGAGCCCATAGCTGATGTCTCTGAAATTGAAGACATGGAGATTGATGATTTTACTTCTTCCGAGGATGTTTCTGAGGTTAAGCAGGAAGGGTTTGACGAAATACAAAGTGATGACATTGAGGATATTACCGGGTTGATCGAGGAAGTTGATGTTGAGGAGATATCAGACATTGATGAAATATCCCCCATTGATGAAACAACTTCAGTTGATGAAATCACACCTGTGGACGATTTAACTTCACTTGATGAAATATCTTCTGTTGGTGACATGACGTCAGATATTGACGGTCCCCCTGATGATGACTTCACCGGTGACCTGGATGACCTGGGGTTGGGGCTTGATGAAGATGTTGGTGATATCCAGGAAAAAGGATTTGATGAAGGGGCACCCTCTGAAGTGGTGAGCACTTCATTAGACGAGCTTGAGGCACTAACTGTTGATGAACCCACATCTGTTGATATTCAGGATATATCTGATGACCAATTTGTGGGGGAAGATATAACAACGTCCGAAATTGGAGAAATGCCGCCGGTTGATGATATTGGTGAAGTATCTGATTTTGATATGGACGATCTTGGAGATTTTTCTGATGAGCCAACTGTGAAAACAGCATCGGATGAACCACAGGGAGTGAGCCTCGACAAAGGTATAGATGTGGACATACCCGACCTTTCCGATATATCCCTGGAAGATGCCGGTGATTTAGTGGAAGCAGATGATACGGATATTCCCGATTTGGATATTAGTGATATCAGTGAGGAGCCTGTTGAACAGGATGTTCCTGATGTATCCATGGAAGATGATACATTTGATGAGCCTGCCGATGTAGAAACCACTCTCCCGACGGATGAACTAATTGAAGATTTTGATGATATTGATGTCGGTGATGTCGGCATAGATGATTTTGAAGAACCCATGGATACCGGTGATGTTGGGGAACCGATGTCAATTGAACCTATAGACGAGGGTGAGATTGTTCCCGACGTTGCTCCGCCAATTGATGAGAAAACCGATAATGATGCAGTTGAGCTTACTGATGGTGAATTGAAAAAATTCAGGAAGGCCATCATACTTTTTAACCCGGCAATTAAAAGTGTCATACATAATGTAGTTATAAATGACCAGTTACCGCCAAAGGAAACAAAAAAACTTATTAACATGATAATAACCGGGAAGCCCGAGGATAACATTCACAGGTTTCTTGAGAAAAGCTTAAAGACCAAGATAGTCCTGCAGGAAGGTGAGGTTGCCGGTGCAGGGAGAAGGGTAATTTCAGCCAGGCCCGAATATACAATCCAGGGAAGGGAGAGGCAGAAAAGAATTTTTAAGATTGCCAGGATATTTGGAATTGCTGCTGTTGCAACAATAGTAGTTGTAATTCTTGGTTACCAGTTTTTATACAAACCAATTATGGCGAAGAGGAAAATCCATGAGGGGGTAGAAACTATCCGCAGAGCCGGAGACTATATCCAAAAGCCAAAGGACTATGCCCAGGCTGAAAGGATCTTTAAAGAGGTTAATGATAGTTATATTGAGAATTATCTATATGGATATAATGAATATGGAAAAGCATATTTTTCAAGAAAGGAATACTCCCGGTCATTAAAAAAACTGAATAAGGCCTATACCATTGACAATAAGGAATTTAAATCCACTAATAGTAATATTGAAACCCTTAATAACCTGGGCTATTTTTATTCAAAAGTTCCTGAGAAGTTTTATAAAGCCGTTAAATCAAATATTGATGCATACTATTATCCCGGGATAAAAGAAAAGAAAGGGTTAAGGCCGCAACTGGATGTTGCAATTGAGTTTTACCGCAGGGTCCTCGTTTTAGATAAAAAGAATATTAAGGCTCTCAGCGGGATTGGCCATGCCTATTTCTACCAGGGAGAGTTTGTTAAGGCCAAGAAGTATTTTGAGGATATTATCAGAATTAATAAGGACGCCATTATCGGTTATGAAGGCCTTCTTAACCTCTATATTGAAAGGGATGCCTTTCCCCAGGTTGCCTCAACACATACAGAAGTTAGAGAAAGAGGCATGTTAACAGATATTTCGTCACCGTTGCTGGCCAAACTTGCAGGCTATTATCTTGATAAAAGAAAGACAGATAAGGTAAATGTAAGGATAGATTATGGTGTCAGATCAAAAAGGTTAAAGGATATGGCTGATAATACTTATCCTGCCGTGAGAAGTGTATTAAAGGCCCTAAATACAAAGGATAAAAATTATCCGCCACTTCATCTTCAATATGCAAGGTTAAGCCATGCTGAGAAAAACTACAAGCTCATGAAAAAGTATTTGCTCACTGCCCTGGAAGGCGGCCATGGTATGAAATCACATCCAAATTATTATGGTGCTCTTCATCTCCTTGGTGAATATTATTACTATACCAGGGAACCGGTAAATGCTTATAAATACCTGAACAAAGCAATCAATTCCTATGGCAACCAGCCCGATTTTACCAGAGAGGATTACTATGGGGAAACAGAAAAGCTTGGAAGGACATATGAACTTCTTGGTAATATTTTTTATTACTTTTTTGATAAAGTGAAAAGCAGGTACGGTGACCTTGAAGATGAGAAGGTTGATGATAAAATGACCAGGATTTCCAATTACAATATTGCACGGGAAAAGTATGAGATGGCATTAAAAGAAAAACATTCAACTCCCGGGCTGCATTATAATCTGGGACGCATTTACTATTTAAACAAGCTTTACCGAAAATCTTTAAATCAATGGCTCCACCTTTATGAAGATTTCGTACAACATCCTGAGCTTATGGTTGCTCTTGGAAATGCCTTTTATCACATGGGTAACTATGAAGCAAGTAAAGGTGAATACCTCAAACTTATCAGTTATTTTGAGCACAAGGTTTCGGGGTTGGGAAAGCCAAATCCGGGGGAGCCCAATCATATTGCCATGTTCCAATCACTGGCTACCGCTTATAATAATATCGGCGCAGTATATCAAATACAGAAAAATGAGTCAAAGAGCAGTTTAAGTTATTGGAAAGCCATAGATTATTCTAAGAGGTTAAATGTGGAAAATCATTATTCCAGGGTTAACCTGGCACGGTCGTTTAACCGTAAGAAGGCAGCCCCTCCAATACTGGATGAGGATATCCCCTTTAGCATAGAATACTATCGTGATGATTTGAGAAAATAATCCTTCCGGTTTTGTCAGATATTTTTATAAAATCCTCAATTTTACCTCGTAACCCCTAAATCATTTGAATTTAAATAATTTGAAGTTGACAAATATTTTTTTTATTTGAAGTTATGAAGCAATTTTTAAATATTATTTGTTATCCGAAAAACTTAGCAAATCCCTATTGGACACTGGCATTATTAGCCAGTAATGGAAATTTGGAGTACTTAAATGAAAGTGAAATCCTTAACTTCTTTGTTGATTATATCATTTTTAGTTCAACTATCCTGCAATACCTGGAGCAGAAAGGATTGGACCGTACTTAAAGACAGGCACTTTGTTTTCAGCAGTTTTACCTATTCCCGTAAAATGCACAATCGTGATATAGCTTTCAAATTTATGGAGCAGTTTCCCCTGAGGGCTATTATGGATAAATTGGAAAAGACCTATATGATAAATATTGATACCAGTATTTTTGCGGAATTTATAAGTAATAAAGACAAAAAGAGTATTGATGTATCGGGATTGTTATTCGATAGAGACTTTAACTGGAAAAAGAAAAAACCGGGTCACAACAGGATAGAATTTACATTTGCATATGTGAGAAGTGAGGATGATCCAAATGCGCCATTTTATATAAAAGAATATGAACTTCTTCTTATCAGCAAAAATAGGGTCCGAGCCAGGTTTCAGGGTGAAGTTGAAGAGGTTTCAGAATTAGTACCGGTTTTGATTGAAAAGATTGATGAAGTGGATAAAGTTAAGGGTGTAAAAATTGACAGGGATTTTATGAAATCGAAAAAGGATAGAAAAGAAAAATCAAATAAAAAAGTTGACGACCTATTGAGGAAACTTACCCCCGAAGAGCGTGAACTTATGAAGAAAAAATTGAAATAGCTATTTTTTCTTTTTTTCGCTTGCCCGGTTTTTTCTCATAATTGCATACTCAAATCCGTCTATGAGTGCATTAAATGACGCGTGGTTTATGTTTTCAGATAGTGAGTTAACCTTCCATGTATCTTTACTATCTGTGAAGATAATTGTAACTTCAACATCTGTTCCCGTGCCCCTGCCTGCATCGAGAATGTTTGCCCGGTAGTCAATTAGTTTAATATTATCAATTTCGGGGAAAAGGGGAGTTAAGGCTTTTTTTAGAACCTTTGCAAGGGCATCTACAGGCCCGTTTCCGTTCGCCGCCTCATGAATGACTTTACCCTTTGCTTCAATCTGTACAGTGGCTTCGGGGTCAATACTGTCATCTATAAGCCTGTAGTTATCTACAATTATAAAGGGCTGCTCATAGTTTTTTAATGACCTCGTAATTGAAAGGTTTTTTGAAGCATCTTCTATATTATGATTATTCATTATACTTTTCCTTTTAATAATTGTGACTTTAGAAAAAGAGCGTAATTTAAGTTTTAGTTATTGTCAAATATTTTTTAGAAAGTTTCTATGCGGTAAGATGCCGTAGAATTTAATCGATGACCCTTCCTGTTTGATGTGATATGTTTTCAATTTTACCCGATTGGTATTTCAGCATGATACTGTCTTTTTTGAAACTATATTCATCCAGGTCAATGTCTACCTGGTGGAACCAGATTTTATCTCCCCTGGTTTTGTCAACCTTAAGCAGGAAGTACCTGGAATTTTCATCTGCAAAAATGTTATACAGGTAGCCGCCAAATAATTGCTGAAGAAAGGATTTTCCCGGGATATACCACAGGGTAGAACCATCTCTCTTTTTTATTGCAAGAAACCGGCCGTTTGTTTCAGTTGACTCGCAGACCATGTAGTAATTATTTGAATCTTCAATTACATTGGCAATATTATTTATGTCATCAATCTTCTTTGCCCACCTGATTTTCTTGTTTACTTTATCTTTACAGAGCAGGTTCCATTTTGCTGGATCAAACAGAAGAAGGTCACTTGCCATTTCAAATAAGAATGAATTATTTTTATCCATATAAAGGGTTAATTGTATATTAAAGTTGCCAGTTGATAGCGTAATGATAAGAATAATTATGCGACATAAAACTTCAAGGATTTTTTTTGGGAAATAATTAAGATTAAATAATTCTTGACATACAATATTCTAATGACCATATTATTTGTTGAAAGAGACTTTGAAAAATAGTATAATAGAAACATATCCAGAAAGAAAAAATTTAGAAAACAAAAGTTTGATAATGAATGATGGAACTCACATAGTAACGCCCTTTGGAGTTAAATGGAAGGTTGCTTCAGCTACTGAAGTAATCCTGGTGGTTTTGGTAATAGTAGTCCTCATTTTAATTTTTTTCGTTTTGATAAGATACATGGTGAAACTGAAGAATCAGAAAATCCTGGATTATGAATTATTTATTTTCAAGTTAAAGAGAAAGGAATTATCAAATTTCCAAATAAAGCTTATCAATAGTATTGTTAATATGTTAAGGCTTCCAAAACCTGCCACTCTGTTAAATGATCCCAAATTATTTGAATCAATTATTGGCAAGTTTCTTTTGTACTTGCAAACAAAGGATGAGAAAGAAGATTCTCTTTTCTCAATTTGTAAGGAATTGACTGTAATTTATGAAAAGTTATATCTTTCAACTTCATTCAGAAAGGTTTTGGATTCAATGGAGGAGATTGAGGATGGCCACCTCATATATTTTATAGACAGTGATGAAGATGTATACCTTGGCAAAATAATTGGTAAAGACAGTAATGATATGGATATACACCTGTTCAGAAATCCAAAAAAACTTGATAAATTTGAAGAGGAGAAACAGGTAAAGGTGCATATCTGGCGCAGCGGTGATGGTGAATATTCCTTTAAGTCAAAAACAATCGGTATTGACAATAATATTTTAAAGATTGTAACCCCTAAAGAATTTGAAAGGGAAAAGGAGTTCCGGCGTCCCTATGTTGATGCTATTATCCCAGCGGTAATTATTGATACAACTGACGGCCCTGAAAATGAATCATCCGCAGTAAACGGGACCATTAATAAACTCAATGATTATGAGATGATTATCCGGCTTGAAGAGGGGCTTGACTACAGAAAGAGATATTTCGTTAAGTTTGAAATGTATAAGTTTAAGATGATCGTAACAGCTAAAGTTTTATCCAACAAGATAATAAAGGAGGACCGGGTTTTTTACTACACCTTCAAAATTCTTGAAATGAGCGATCCTGCAAATGCAGTACTAAAGAAATTTATATATGAGCACTTATAAAATAAACACTTTGGAGATTTAACAGTTTTCACCATTCATGCCGGGGCTATCTTAGTGAGCCAATCTTCTCTCCCATGCGAACCTTCTGCCCATAATTCAGTTTTTCAAAATTCATAATATCTTTTTGGAAAACGAGTATAATGGTTGAGCCAAGATGGAACATTCCAAGTTCATTACCTGCCTTTATGTCAATTATATCTTTATCATTGTATAGTAATTCTTTTCTTTTTCTAAATGCTTTATTTGAAATAACATCGGCATATGAGAGAGATATTCTTCCCACGTTCATTGCGCCTATTTTACAGACGGCAACTTTACCCATGTCTGTTTCTATGTATGTAATGCTTCGCTCATTTTTGGAAAAGAGATTTTTTATTCCCCCCACCATGACTTCATGGACCGGGAAAAGTTTACCGGGGACTAAAAAATAACCCCTGATTTTTCCGCTTACGGGGGAATGGATCCGGTGGTAGTCGGCGGGCGAAAGATACAGTGTAATAAAAGTACCATTGATAAAATGGTTTGCCATGTCTGACGGGATTAGGTTTTTCAACGAATATTCCACACCCTTTGCCTGTATGAGGCTTGTATTATTGATGATCCCAAACTGGTCTACCCTTGCATCAACGGGGGAGACTACAGTATTTTTTGAACTGTTAATCTGGTGTGCTCCCGGT
>JBHPHB010000073.1:0-14011 GCA_042569985.1 Spirochaetota bacterium
TTATAATATACTATTTAACTTTGGTGTTGAGGATTTTGTTGTAAGGTCAAAGAAAATAGGTCTTTTCGGCCTCATCGTTCCGGACATACCTCCGGAGGAGGATGATGGCATTTACTTTTCCGCATGCATTAATAAGGGAATAAATCCAATCGTACTTGTTTCACCAACAACAAGTAGGTTACGCTTAAAAGAATATATAAATCTTGCCAATGGTTTTGTATATTCCACATCACGGATTGGTATTACCGGTGCAGGAAAAAATCCCCATAAAAAATTGGAATCTTTTATTGGAAGGTTAAAGAAAATTATAAATTTACCCGTTGCAATTGGTTTTGGAATTGACAGCCCTGAAAGTGCAAAAAGTATTTCCAAGCATGCCGATATAATCGTCATTGGCAGTATAATATTAAAAATTGTTAATGAAAATCCAGAAAAATATCCTGATATGCTTTATTATTTTCTAAGTAACGTAAAGAAGTCTATCAATGCTGATTGATTTTTAATAATTAAAAGTGATGAAAAATAAAATATACGGAATAATGGTTTTAGGGTTAATTACAATTATTTCTATTGTAGTTTTTGCATTTAGGATAACTCATGATAGAAATGTAGAAAAGCAGGTAAATTCATATATTAAAAAAACCTATGATATAGAAAGAAAGTATATTGTAAATATTCCAATATATAGAGATTTTACCAGTCCCGCCAGGGAAATGAAGCTTAGAACATATCTTTTCATGGCACATTTAAGAGAAGTACGAAAAGTTGCATCACGTTATAAAATTAAGCCATTTAGAAATGACAAGGATATCTCAAATGCAGTAACAAAGGGTCAAATTCTAAATATAGATGATGACAAGAATAAGCTTTACTACTTTCATAATGTGAGAAAACAATATCGTTATCTAACTCCCCTTACAAAAAAAGGCCTTGAGGCTATTACTCATAGATTTCAGAAAAATATATCCAGGATAAAGAAAGGGCTGCCTCCAGTAAAACTTGCAATATCATCAGTAATAAGGCCCGTTGATTATCAGAAGAAATTATTCAACAGGGCATTTGTATCAACACACAGTTATGGCACAACATTTGATATATTTATAGATGACTACTTTGTGTTTCTGCCAAAACCAAAGGGACTTAAAGATGTGTCTGGTAAAATATTAAAGAAATTACACCGTCGTCTGGGGTTTCTAATGGGAGATGCATTGAGGCGGCAGTTTCATTCGATCTTAATGGAGACACTAACTCAACTGCAGGATGAGGGCCTGCTCTATGCGATATTAGAAAAAAAACGCAGGTGTTATCACATTACAATTCTAAATAGATAATGCAAAACCTGAAAGTAAGTTATTTTTTTATATCAGGTATTATAATTTTTTGTCCCGGATAGATCAATTCAGGTTTTTTTATTTTACCCTTATTTGCGTTATATATTTTCCACCAATAATTGTGTTTCCCATAGTACTTGATGCTGATGTCTATTAAAGATTCTTTTAACCCAACAATATGATATTTTTTATCGGGGTCATCTTTCAATATTACTTCTTTTTTAGTTATCCCTTTATTTTTGATTGTTTTCTTGATTTCTTTTTTTATGTCTTCTTTCTCAAGCTTTTCTGCAATACTAAAACAATCTTTCACGTGTATTCCTTTTTCCAGGGCAGCCTGATTTGCGTTTAATATTGTAGGGCCGTCTGCTATTGGATCGGAAAATGGTATTTGAAGCTCTATATATTTTACACCGGCAAGGCTCATTTTCTCAATCATTATTTCGTTGTCTTTTAGAGAAGGATAACCAAGGACAATGTGAGTCATTATTTGTTTTTCATTTTTCACTTTTATTTGCCTCATTAACCTTTGATTTTAGAAACTTAATCCATTCCCCGTCTTTAAGTGCCTCAGCAATCAGGAATATATCCTTATCACCCCTTCCGGAAACATTGATTACAATAATTTGCTTTTTGTTGAGCTTTTTAGCCAGCTCAATTCCCTTCGCAACTGCATGAGCAGATTCCAGGGCAGGAATTAGACCCTCACAAGAAATTAGCATTTTCAGTGCCTTAACAACATCTTTATCAGTAACATGACTATATTCAACCCTTCCTATTGATTGCAGGTATGCATGCTCCGGCCCTATACCGGGGTAATCAAGACCTGCTGCAATTGAATGCGTAGGCATTGTCTGTCCATCTTTATCCTGTAAGAATATGGATTTATACCCTTCAATAACACCGGGTTTTCCTGTTTTAAATCTAACAGCGTGCTTACCTGAAGAAATACCCAGACCACCGGCTTCTACACCAATCATCTTAATCCCCCTTTCTTCAAGAAAAGGATGGAAAAGTCCAATGGCATTGCTTCCCCCTCCGACACATGCAATAAGATAATCGGGAAGCCTTCCTTCCTGGGAAATTATCTGTTTTCTAACCTCCTTGCCTATGACAGACTGAAAATCTCTAACCATAACAGGGTAGGGGTGTGCGCTGAGAACTGATCCAACAAGTAAATGTGTGGAATCAACTGTTTCTATCCAATTCCGTATGGATTCATTAACGGCATCTTTAAGAGTCATGCTCCCGGTGGTAACAGGAGTTACCCTGGCACCGAGCTGTTCCATCCAGAAAACATTGGGCCTTTGCCTCTCCATGTCCTTTTGGCCCATGAATATTTCACAATCAAAACCAAATTTTGCTGCCACTGTTGCCGTGGCAAAGCCATGCTGTCCAGCACCGGTTTCTGCAATGAGCCTGCTTTTATTCATCCTTTTTGCCAACAGTGCCTGGCCAATGGCATTGTTTACTTTATGAGAGCCCGTTTGGCCAAGGCCTTCCTGCTTCAGATAAATCTTTGCCCCCTTAAGTTTTCTTGTCAGGTTTTCAGCATAGTACAAAGGGGTGGGCCTGCCTGAAAAATTTTTCAGGGTTTCTTCCAATTCCTTTTTGAAAGCACTGTCTTTTTTTGCCTCCATGTATGCTTTTTCAAGTTCCAATAGTGGAGGCTGCAGCATTTCAGGCACATAACGGCCACCAAAATCTCCAAAATGTCCGTTTGTTTTAAATGGATTTATAATCACTCTTTTTTTCATGTTGTTCATTTCCTGCACATATAATAAATTGTCAAATATTTTATCACCCCTTCCAGTTCCTAATCACGTCAACCAGAAGCCGTACACCATAGCCAGTCGCATTTTTTGGCCTGTATCCCCTTTTCTTTGAGTACCAGGCAGTTCCGGCTATATCTATATGTGCCCATTTAGTTTTCTTTATAAAGTTTTTTAAGAATATGGCTCCAATAATTGCACCGGCATTTCTGTCTGAAGAGATATTTACAATATCTGCAATGTCCGATTTAATACATTCTTTATATTCATCATAAAGGGGTAGTCGCCAGATTTTTTCACCTGTCTTTTCTGCACTCATTTCTATCAATCGCGCAAGCACTTCATCACTGGATAGAAGTCCCGCAACTGTCTCACCAAAAGCTGCAACACATGAACCTGTGAGCGTTGCCACATCAACTATCACTTCCGGTTTTAATTTACTTTCGGTAAAAGAGAGTGCGTCAGCTAAAATCAACCTGCCTTCGGCATCTGTATTTCCAATTTCCACGGTTTTGCCATTGTATGATTTAAAAACATCTCCTGGCCTGTATGCATCATTACTGAGCATGTTTTCAGTTAATGGGATAATTGAGTAAATATTTTTTTTTAGTTTAAGATCAGATGCTGCTTTTATTGTATAAAGTGCAGCAGCACCTCCTGACATATCCATTCTCATCGTTTCCAGGTGTCCCGATGGCTTGAGGTTCATTCCGCCTGAGTCAAAGGTAAGTCCTTTCCCCACTACTGCGAAATATTTTTTACTTTTGGGATTACCATTATATTTCAACACAATGAGCCTTGGTGGAATTGTACTGCCCCTGTTTACCGCAAGAAGCAGGCCCATTCCCATTTTTTTAATTTCATTTTTATTATATATTTTGCACGATGTGCCATAAAGTTTTGACATTTTACTTGCTTCTCTTGAAAAACTTTCGGGATTACAGTTATCACTTGTTTCATTAATAAGGTCCCTGCAAAGCAGTGTATTTTTTGAAATGATTTCAACATCCCTTAAAATTGAAGAAGCACCCTTGAGATTGGAATAAAAAACAGCACTTGATAACATGGTTTTTTTACTCTCATCATCTTTTGACTTATACTTACTGAAACTGTAATTTGAAAGATACAGCCCCTCACCAATTGATTTAATCACATCCTCATCTTCCAATTTATCAAATTTACTTACAATGACGTGTAAATTCTTTACTGCCCTTTCCATGGAAACATTTGTAACTGCACTTGCCGCGTTTCTCAGAGCTTCACTGTCAAGCTCCTTGCTCTTTCCTACACCACAGAGAATAATATTTGGCTTGCCGGAAAATGGTATAAACATAATTTCAGAATTTTTTGCCTTAAAAAAGGAGAAATCTATATCTTTTAATATGTTTAAAAGTTCAGCGGGAATTTCTTTTAATATGTTTTTCAAACTTTTATCACTTATAAATATTGCAACTGTATCATTGTTTTTTAGCTTTAATATAGTCTTTTTAGAAATGAACTTCATTACATCCTCTCCATTTAATTATTCAAATTTACTTAATATAATTTATTCAATCTTTATTTTTGAGAAAATATTGTTGATTAATAATCTACGATTACTAGCTTGACATTAAGAAAAAATTTAAGGAAAAATTAAAATGAATAAAAAGTCAACCCTTCAAAGTAATGGCACTTCAACCAATTGTCACATATGCGAAAGAGAATTAGACTATCTAACAGCTTCTGTTTCACAGGATCTTGATGATTCAATTTATATGTGTTTTGGTGCATTATTACAAAAAATCTTTGTATATGGCAAATTTATTGGCGGTAAATATGGCGCCATTGCTTTTTCAAAATACTATACAAGGGGTGAATGCAAAGAAAAACTATGTGAAGATAACATTTACGGTATGCTTGAATCTCTTAATGATAGTGAATATTCAAGGTTCATTACATGCAATAAGGGAATGATGAACTGCATTATACTTACAAAAAACATTATAGATTTGAGAATGAAAGTGCTTGCAGAAGGCACTTTAAGCGATATCCTCCATGAATATGACGGTAAGAAAAAATATTATTGTCGAAAACATGCAGAAGAGAACAGTTTCCAGTGCTCCTGCGGTGAGGAACTCATAGATATTAATTCTGAAAAATACCGTCAGTTAATGGGTATGCCAGATCATAATTTTATTGAAATGTTTATGCCGGAGATATTATCCATAAACCCATACGAAGATACAAGAAGGGAAGACTGCCAGTAAAATAAACAGATGTTGATATATAACAAAAAAAGCCGCCCTTATGATGGCGGCTTTTTTTATAACATGAGATATAATCATTAATTTTTAATATTCGTAAAAACCTCTTTTTGATTTTTTACCAAGCCACCCGGCTTCAACATAACGCCTGAGCAGTGGACACGGTCTGAATTTCGAATCACCAAATCCTGCATAAAATGTTTCCATAATTGATAATACCGTATCAAGGCCAATTAAATCTGCCAGTGCAAGTGGTCCCATGGGATGGTTAGCTCCAAGTTTCATAGTAGAATCTATATCTTCACGGCTTCCAACTCCGTTGTATAAACAGAAAACGGCATCATTAATCATAGGTATCAAAATTCTATTAACTAAAAATCCCGGGTAGTCTCCTGCTTCTGCGGGAGTTTTGCCAACTTTTCCGGCCAGTTCCCATGTAGTTTTAAAAGTGTCATCTGAGGTAGTGAGTCCCCTAATTATTTCAACTAATTTCATAAGGGCAACGGGATTAAAGAAATGCATGCCAATTATTTTGTCAGGCCTGTTGGTCTTTGCGGCAATTCTTCCAATAGGTATGGAAGATGTATTTGTTGCAAGTATTACGTCCTCTGAACATATTGAATCAAGGTCCTGGAATATTTTAAATTTGAGCTCCTCATTTTCAGTTGCAGCTTCAATTACAAAATCAGCATCCTTCATATCTTTTATGTCAGAACTCTGCTTAATCCTTTTCATTGCTGCATCTTTATCTTCTGCTGTTAATCTTTCCTTTTCAACACTTTTTGAAAGAAACTTTTCAATTCCATGAATACCTTTTTCAACATACTCTTTCTTTATATCATTTAATATTACACTGTAACCGCTTAATGCGGAAACCTGGGCAATTCCGCTACCCATTTGGCCCGAGCCAATAATTCCAATAGTTTTTAAACTCATGATTCTTTTACCAATCCTTTTAATTTTTATTAACCATTTTTTCAGTTTATCTACCTATCAACAAAAAAGCCGCGCAAATTATTGTCAAGAAAGATTCATTACACATTTTTGTTAAACTATGAAACTTTATTATACTCCTTTTTAATAATCATTTCCAAATAACTATTTAAGTACGATATTTTAAAAAATGACTGGACACTTTTTAAAATATTAACTATTTTTTTATTGCATAATCAAGGATCATAAAACCGATAATCTAAAAAGGGTAAAATTTTAAATAAAACATAAAAGAATAATATATGAAAACTACTACAAATCGTGAAAACAAAAAATTCCTGTTTGAATTTAATTCTGCAGATGATTCCAAAAATGTTACGGTCAACAGTGCGCTTTCAGATGACATTATCGAAAAGCTGAATGCCGACGCGGTTAAATACATTTTTGTTGTAACATCAAATATTGATGAAACTGATTCAGAATCATACAAACTGCTATTATCAAATTATGAAAATGAGGGTTTTAAAGTAGAAAATATAATTTTTGACCTCAACGATATACATAATTTTATTGATAAGCTAAATCAGGTTAAGGATATAATTACTAAAATAAATTCATCATTTATTAAAAATAATTGCCTCATCCTTTCATACGGCAAAAGTTTCGCCGGTGTTTTAATTGCATGCCTCTTTATTCACAATGGCAAAGATCCCGTCGATGCCATTAAAAGCGTAAAAAAGATCAATGATAAATTTATCACAGGTGACTACGAAGAATCATTCATATATGATTTTAATAAATTTAATAATATGTTAAAGGGTAATGTTGACGGAACCCTTGATGAATTAAGGGATGACGAAAAAAGCGGTGCTACTTTTGTAGGGAAAACAAACATTAATGTACTGACAAATATCATTACCGAATCGGACAAACTACTGAAAACCGGTGTTGTCGGTAATGGTCATGGTCAATATCCTGCCGCATCATGGTCCTCTTTTCAAAGTTCCATTGAAAATGCATACAGCGTAAAATTTAATATAAAATCATCAGCAAAAGATATTGATGCGGCAATTACCGCACTTGCAGCCGCAAAATCAGCTTTTGAATCAAACATAATCAAAGTTAATTTTGAAGAACTCTCCAGGGAAATAATGACATCTTCTGAAACGCTGAAAAGGGCCATCGTGGGCAACGGAAACGGGCAGTATCCGGCCAGCGAATGGACAGCGTATAATAGTGCAATAGAAGCAGCAATTGAAATCGCCACGAGCAAAAGTTCATCTCAATCTACGGTCAACGCAACAGCTGCAGCATTATTTTCTGCTGGTAAAAAGTTCAAATCCTCGATTATTGATGTTGACTTTAGCAGCATTTCCAATGCTGTTTCAGATGCAATGGATTTTTTTGAAACCTGCGAGGTCGGCTTTGGCAACGGTCAGTATCTTGCAACTGACATTGACGAATTCGAAAAGGTATTAAACTATTGTAATGAAATACTTCAAAAAGATAATTCGTCCAAATCTGCTGTTAATGATGCCGTTACAAAACTGAGATCGTCTCTAACTAAAATTAAATCTTCTGTGATAACTGTTGATTTTAGTGTGCTTTCAATGGAGGCAGCATCGGCACAGGCTGAATATGAAACAACCGAGTCGGGAAATGGGAACGGTCAATTTCCGCCTTCATGCAGGGCAGCATATAAAGAAGCCATAGACAATGCAAATAAAGTATTAAAGTTAAAGAAAGCTTCTCAACCCGATGTTGACAGAGAACTGGCAATTCTCACTGCATCCCGTTCGCAATATCAATCCAACAGAGTCAGGGTCGATTTCAGTGCACTTACCACTTCAATTTCCATTGCACAGGAACTTATTGATTCAAGTGTTGAAGGAGAGGGAAACGGCCATTTCCCCAGGGAAGAAAGGATCCTTTTCCAATCGGCCATAAACAAAGTCAAGGCACATGTAGTGGAAAGAAAATTATCCCAGGATGGTGTTTTTGATGCCATTTCATCTATCTCTAAGGCTAGATTAAAATTTGAACAATCTGAAATAGCTGTTGATTTCAGCATATTGAAAAATTCAATTTCCGAAGCCAGGGCAAATTTGATTTCAAGTCCCGAAGGAACCGGTGAGGGCCAGTATCCGGTAACGGCTAAGTCATCATTTGAGGCTGCCATATTAAAGTCTGATGCCATTTATGTTGAAAAAAAAGCTTCCCAGGAAACTGTAAATTTAGCCGTAAAATCCCTTGAAGAGGCAACGAGGAACTTTAAATCATCCGTTATTATGGTTAATATCGATATATTGCTTGTGGCTATTAGAATTGCCCAAGTTAAGCTTGATTCAAGCACAATAGGTTTTGGAAACGGTGAATACCCTCCAGTAGCCAAATCTATACTTCAATCGGAAATCAATAATGCCAGGGAAACAATTGACAGGTTCAAAAAAGATAGTCCCCATATTGAAACTGTGATAACCCAAAAAGTTTATAACCAGTCACTAATAGACGACAGCGTTGCTCAGTTAGCAAAGGCAACACTCAAATTTGAAGAATCCATAATCAATGTTGATTACAGTCAATTAATAATTGCTGCAAATGAAGCAAAAAAAATCCTCTTGAATATTTCCGAAGGTAACGGACATGGGCAATATCCCGATGCCTCCATAAGTGCTTTCAAAGCAGTCCTTAATTCTGTTGAAACAATTGCCATAGTTAAAAAAGCTTCTCAATCAACTGTAGATGCAACAATTTCAACGCTAAATAATGCAAAATTAAATTTTGAATCGTCAGCGCATAAAGTCGATTTTTCCAATATTGAGGGTTCCGTAAATTCTGCTCAGTCAAGATTAGAAAAATGCCTGGAGGATTTTGGTGACGATTTAACTGATAAAATTAAAACTGACTATGAACTGGCAATACATAGTGCACATATTATTCTATCTAAAAAAACAGCATCCACTCAACAGGTTAAGTCTTCTCTTTCGGAACTGGCCAATGCGTCTGAAAAGTTTGAATCCCATATAAACGATATTATCAGAAAAAGAGAAGAAAAATCAATGTCCGAAGCAAAACTTTTAGAAAAAGAAATTAAAAAAGCTGAAACTTCAGATGAAATCAAACAGAATATTGAAAATGATAGCGAAATGGACCTTTCAGGCCTGGATGACATTGAAGATGATAAAGATGAGATAAAGGTAGATGTAACTGAAAAAAAAGATGACCATCATTCAATTGATGCCGAACTCTTTGGCCTCAACGAATCAGATTTTTCCGAAGATGATTCTGATTATATTGACGAAAAGGAATATATTCACTCTGACGAAATGTCCATTGATGCTTCAAATGAACCAATAGAAGATGACATAGATTCATCACAGTTAATACCATTAGACCTGGATGATGATACTGACAGTGACTCCAGGGCATCCGAAGAAACCCAGCAGGTCAGCGTTAAAGATAATATTGAAGAACTGGAAGATATTGTTATCATCAATTCCCCGAGTTTTGACACAGGTGTCGATGATGAAGAGGAATTTGATATTGAAGTATCCGGAAAGGATGAAAATCAATATGTATATGGGGATTCCGGTGACGTTGACCTTGTCATAGATGAGTATGACTATTCAAATGATGATGATCTTATCATCTCACTTGATAATGATTCAATTCAAATAATAGACAACAACCATATTTAAACCATCCAGGCTAATTCTACACTTTTCTCATTGACAAATTTAGCCCCACTCATAATATATAGATAGATAAACTAAATATATATTTACTCATGCAGGATTTTGAGGTATAAAATGAGAACAATTGCAATATCAAACAACAAAGGTGGAGTGGGGAAAACTACCAGTACTGTTAATATAGCTGCGGCCCTGAATGAATTGGGAAAGAAAGTTCTTGTAATTGATATTGATCAGCAAGCACAGGCAACTTACCACTTTGGAATAAACCCTAACGAACTGGACCAAAGCCTAATCCAGATGCTCAAGGGGGATGTTTCATATGAAGATATACTTATGGAAAGAAACGGTATTGACATCCTGCCCTCAACTCCTGACCTCAAAGAAATTGACTTTTTACCTATACCTGCAAAGGAATATCTTTTAAAAGATGCTCTCATTGGCGCCAACAATTATGATTTTGTTTTAATTGATTGCCCCCCGTCACTCGGGATGCTCACATTAAATGCATTATCCTATTCAAAGGAGATAATTATACCCCTGCAGGCACAATTCCTTCCATTTCATGGTATGTATAATCTCTACGAAGGCCTGGGTGTTGTTAAGGAAAGGCTTAACAAATCGATAAAAGTTATCGGGATCATTGGCACAATGTATAATTCCAAAAAAACAATCAACAAAGAAGTAATTGATGAAACTCACAAGCGTTTGCCTGGCATGCTTTTTAAAACACTTATTCGTGAAAATGTTGCCCTGCAGGAAGCTCCCAGCTGGGGGAAAACAATTTTTGAGTATAAACCAGACAGCAATGGCGCTAAAGATTATATGGCCCTTACAAAAGAAATAATTAAGCGTGATAAAGTAAAATAATTGCCGTCTAATTCCTGATAAACTGTAGCTATATAAATCATTATGAAAATATTGAGTTCAATAATAATAATCTTTATTTTATTTTCAGCTTCATGTAAGAAAAAAAATAGATCCGAAAAAGAACCCAATAATTCATTTAATTCTTCTAATATACTCGAGCTCGATAAAAAAATCCAGGGTTATATAAATTCCGGAAATGATAAAGATTTTTATATAATAGAGGTTATATCCAACAAAATACTGGATATCTCACTTTCCGGGATAAAGGGCGTAAACCATTCATTTAAAATCTATAGCAATAATGATACTGAAGTTATAAAGAAATGGGTTGATGATAATAGAAAATCATCACCTGAAAGATACGTTAATTTTTATGCGGAAAGCGGCATTTACTACATTGTTGTATTACACGGAGAAAAAGATATTCGCAAGGCAAACCTGGAAACACCCTATGAATTACTAATCTCATCAAGAGAGTTTCTGTCTGAAGAAAAAGAACCCAACGACAACCATAGAATGGCAACCCCAATTAAAGCAAATGAGGAAATTACGGGTTACTTTTCTCCTTCATATAACAGGTTAAACTATAAAAAGCCTTCATTCAGGGAGGAAGACTGGTTTGAAATTGATATTATCCTTGACTCTCAAAAACCTGCACTTATGGACATTTCATTATCAGCAGTTGCCGGTATAAACCCCACTTTGAGCCTTTATGACTCAAACCTTAAATTAATCATTGAAACTGATAATACCGGTGCCAACAAGGAAATTAAGGATATTGGCATTAGCATGCAGGGGAAATACTACATCATGGTTGCTTCAAAGAGTTACAGCTCCAATATTGAAATTCCTTACACCTTAAATACAAAACTAAAAGAATATAACACAAACTATGAACTAGAACCAAATGATAATAATATTAATGCGAATGGAATAATTAATAACGAAATTTCCGGCAAAATAAACAGGGTAGGTGATGTTGATTTCTTTTATTATGAATCTTTTGATAACTCATCCTATAAAATTGAGTTGCAATCACCGGTTAACCTTGATCTAAAACTTTCGATATACGACAATGCAATGAAAAAGATTTATGATATTAATAATTTCAAAACCGGCGAAAATGAAGTTCTCCCGAACTTAATAATTAAGGGTAAATTTTATTTTGCCATTTCTTCCGGTGCAAGTAACGTTACAGATGACAAATACCTTTTTTATCTTAGAAAAATTACTGATATTCCCAACCTTGAAAGTGAACCTAATAATGATAAACGCATGGCTAACAGGATAGGAAATAATGAAATTGTTGGCTATATATCAACAAAAGGCGACAGGGATTATTTTTTGCTGGAGTACAATAAAAGGTCAAAGCATAAAATTCAAGTAACCGGTGTAAAAAACGGTCACATCAAGGTTTCACTAACAGACCCCCTTGGTTACATTATTAAGTCAATAAATTTAAAGGGTAACATCCGCTCTTCCTTTGAGGAAATGATTGACGGCAAGGGATATATTATTGTTGAATCCCTTAAAGATAACTACGAATATCCATACACTATTAATTTACGAGGTATTGAATGATTAAAACATCAGTTGCAATATTATTTTTAATAATCCCATTAATATTTTTTAGTTGCATTAGTTCCGAAAAAAAGGTTAACGGGTCCAATAAAATCAAATTACCGAATAAATATAATTTAAAATTCCTTGGATATAATTCTGACATCGATAATCCCGAGAACGACAGGAGATCCTATTACAAAATATTTATCAATAAAGTTGAAATGGGCAGAACAACCATAGGCCTTGAATCTCAGATCAAGCTTCACCAATTAAAACTTAATGTTAACAATCATCTTTTGCGGGTAGAGAAGTGGGTGCTGGACCAAAAATCGGGTAGATATAAAAAATTAAATAACATCTATCAGCCAAAACCGAACTTTTTTTATTTCAGCATACCGGAAAATAAAATTATAATAATAAAAATGAAAACGGGTAAATATCGAAAAACCATGTTTACAAAAGAGTTTGAATATGATAAATGAAAAAAGGTGGAACCGAAGATTACCACCTTTTTAAATTTATATTAAGTTATTCATTTTAAATTTGCGTCTTTTTTTTAGAATAATAATCCCTCATAGCTTTCATGGGTACCTCGTAACGCTGCCGTGCATTCCACATTAAGTACCCTCTTATGCCGGAATCATGAATTGCCTTAATCTGCTCCTGGATATACTTGTTAAAGGACATTGTCCTGGGAATTTTCATTTTAAATGCCTGAATATATGTTACGATTTCTGCTTTCTTTGTCCTCTTGTTTGCCCTGGATGAGGTCCACTTTACAGTATAATATGGATTGTGCTGTAATTTTCTACTCCATGTATAATGAGAAGGATAAGCCATGGGACAAATAATATCAACAACCTTATCAAGCCCTTCCATTCTTTGACCTATGATATCTCTTCTATTCAGAGGAACCCTGCCAAATACATCTGCAGCTATCTTAACATTATATGCCTTTAGATATTTCCTTGCTTTAAGAAGAAAGCCTTCAATAAATTTATATCTTTTTGCAACTGAAAGATATCTCAAAGCCCTGGAATCATTAAACCTGATATAGTCAAACTGTATCTCTTTGAAACCGGCCTTGCAGGCACTTTCAGCAATCTTAAGTTTATCAAGTATGATTTTTTCTGATATGGGATATCTTTTGAGTCCATTTGGAAAAACAACTATTCTTGCGATAGGATGTATTTTGTTATCCAGAAGATATT
This sequence comes from Spirochaetota bacterium, assembly GCA_042569985.1. Lineage (GTDB taxonomy): Bacteria > Spirochaetota > UBA4802 > UBA4802 > UBA5550 > JBHPHB01. Next base: position 13,616 of record JBHPHB010000073.1, read on the forward strand.
TTACATTCTTTTGGGGTACTATACATTTTTTATACCTGGAACTCTGGGTATCAAGTACAAATGCATTAACGTGTGACCTTTTTGACTCTTCAACAAATCGAACAAGCTTTTTAAAGTTTCTTGCAGAAACTATGTTCAAATAAATTCCCCTGTAGAATTTCGGGTAACTATAGCTTTCGCTTTGTATGCTTTTTTTGTCTTGCCTATTGTCATCTTTTTTAGTTTCACTTGTCTTTGAAATTCTAGAATTAATTTTTTCTTTAACACTTGCAGTGATTGAATTTGTTCTGTAATTATCCAAAATAAACAGAGCAGATATAATTATGATAAAAAGATATGCCTTTTTCACTTTCATAATTCAGCTCTTTAATTATAGTGAATAGCCTGATTAAAGTG
>JBHPHB010000074.1:0-13893 GCA_042569985.1 Spirochaetota bacterium
GTCAATGAGATATTTGGCAATGGCTTCAGCCCTTTTACCACCGCCATAACGAATGTTTAACGTAATGATTTTCATTTTTCAGATATTATTTTATTTTTGTTTCAGTATCAGCTAATGACTGAAAGGAGTCGGGGTGGTTGAGATTGAAATTCATAGCATGTTGGAGATAAGCGGGATCAAATCCATCCTGTCTTATCTTCATGATAAGATCTTTAAAGTCGGATGACCTTTTATAATTTGTTGATGCAGCCCTGTCTTTTAGCTTGTGGTCCGATACAACCCTTGCCCCGCGGCTTGAGGTATTACCTCTGCCGTCAGTGAAGTATTGAGACAGGACAATTATCCTTGTACCTAAAAAAGCTGCTTCCTCCAGATCGTGAGTTACAAAAAAGATTGTCATTTTAGATTCTTCCCACATCTCAAGAATAAAAAGCTGCATGTCCTCTCTTGTGTCAGGATCAAGTGCACCAAAGGGCTCGTCCATAAGCAGGATCCTGGGTTTCATAATTAATGCCTGGGCAATGGCAACCCTTTGCTGCATGCCGCCGGAAAGTTCATTGGGGTATTTATTTGCATGTTTTTCAAGCCTGGTCCTCTTAAGATATTCATTTGCTTCATCGTAAATTATTTTTAATTTCGACTTTGACTTAAAATAACCCAGCCCCAGTTTTTTGCCAAGTATTACATTTTCAATAACTGTAAGGTGTGGGAAAAGAGAATATCTCTGATAGACTATGCCTCTCCTTGTGTCGGAAAACCCAATGGGATTACCCAGGAAATTTATTGTTCCCGAAGTTGGAAATTCCTGCCCCAGTATTAAACGGAGAAGGGTTGATTTTCCGCAGCCGCTTGGGCCTACGAGCGTGCAAAATTCACCATCACTCACTGACAGGTCTATGTCATCGAGTACGACTTTTTCATCGTATATTTTATATACGTTTTCTAAAAAAAGCAGGTTATGAGTTTTCTTTTCCATAATGTTTTATGTTTCCTGTTCCAGGTACCAGGGATATTTCCAGGCTACATATTTTTTTAACATCCAGTCTATTGAGAATCCTAAAAAGGTAATTAAAAATACATAGGGGATTATTACATCCATTGAAAGATATCTTCTCACAAGGAAAATTCTGTAACCAAGACCGTCAGACGAAGCAATAGCTTCTGAAGCAATGAGAAATAACCAGGCAGCTCCAAAGGAAAGACGGGTTGTATCAATAAGTTTAGGTATAATCTGGGGCATAATTACCGTATAGGCTGTTTGAAATTGGCTTGCCCCCAGGCTTAGAGATTTAGTTTTCTGCTCCTGTGGAATTTTTTTTGTATATAGGTAGATATCCCTGCATATTAAAGGGAAAGTACCTATAAATATTAAAACGATTTTTGAAAATTCATCTACACCAAAAACAATAAAGAGGATAGGTAGAATTGCAAGGGGCGGGATAATGGAAACAGCCGTTATAAAAACTGATGACAGCGATTCAAAACCTGGCAGCAGCCCCATATTTATTCCAAGAATCAGGCCCAGTAGTGAAGCTGCAATTATGCCAATAAGAAGCCTCCTGAGGCTTGAAAGTGTATCATTTAGCATGAGATATTTACCCGTTCTTGAATCTTTTTGAAAGGCCATTCTGTTTACGGCATGTGCCATTTTGGATATTGTTGGCAGAATCTTATCATTTGGGTTTTCTGCATGCCTGATGTTTGAGGCGACCATGTATATGCCAATACATAATATAAATGGTAAAGCGATTAGAATAATTTTTAACGGCTTTGGAGGCTTTGCCATGAGACCAAAAAAATTAGGAATTTTAATCATTATTATCCCGTTTTATATTTTATAAATATTATAATACAGAGAGGGTGACCAAAAGTTATAAATCTTTTACGCATCCCCCTGAATCCCTTAAAGGGGGACTTCTAATTTGTATTTACTTATAATTACAGCCCCCCTCCGGGCAAAAGCAAATCGGCACATCCCGTGCCTGCTTTTCCAGCGAAGCTTCCCGAAGGGCCGTCAACCTCATCCTGAGAACGTGGGGTTGGGGGGCTTATTAAATGGAAATTTACTTTAATTAATAAAAGTTAATAACTTTTGGGATCCCAACACCCTGGTAATTGGATTAATCTTAATTATCTTTTATCTGTTTAAAGTTTATTGTTAGCTGACATTTGCATGTATTTTGCTTCAAATCTCAGTTTAATGTTTTTCTTGTCGCCTAACACAGACCCATCGGGGAATTGAATTCCCACAAAGTCCTTAGAAGCGGCATCTTTACCAAAGAGTTTATTGTTATAGCTAAAAGTACGTACATACTCCATTGTCTTTTTTAATTTTGGATTATGGGCAAATTTTGCAGCGTCTCCAGCTTTATAGAACATGGACGTTGTCTTTAACTGGGCTTTAAATTCATCTACTGTTGCACCTGAACTCTTAGCCATGAGTGAAAGGGCCTTGGAATTTTTACTGTTATTTGATATAATTGACATGGTTTCATACCATGCGCCTACAAGTGCTTTTTTTAATGATTCCGGCGCGTCTGAATGGACAACCATTAAATCAATTATTTCTCCCGGTATTTTTGATGAATCAAATATTTTATTTACATTTTTGGATTTTTCAATTTTCATTAATATTGGGTTCCATGTAACTGCAATTCCATTTTTCTCAGAAAGAAAAACTGTTCCAATATCGGCATCACTTGTATTGATTAGTGTAAGTTCGTTGTCTTTCATTCCATTCATGGAAAGTGCCCTTGAAAGAAGGTAATGTGAAACAGAGAATTGAACAAGTTTTACTTTTTTACCTTTTAACTGTTTTATACTTTTTTCAATTTTAGTTACAATACCGTCATTTCCATTGGAAAAGTCTCCGATTATGAGTACTGTACTGTCAATTCCTCCCACTGCCGGTATTGTAAGGGCATCCATATTTGTCATTGTGCATCCATAGAATTTTTTTGCAGTAAAAAGATTGATAGATTCAACATAATCATTAACCCTTACGAGTTTAATTTTAATATTATATTTGTCTCCCCATTTTTTTAGTATGCCCGCACTGTCAGCAAAGTCCCATGGTTCCCAGCCAGTATAATGAGACCATGCAATGGGATATACATTTCCTTTTGGTTTGCAGTTTGATATGAATAGAAGGCCAAAAGACATTAACAATAATAAGTAACAAAATTTTTTCATGGCTTTACTCCTTTTTTAATTAAAAATAATTGAGAATCATAAATTTTTATGGATTATAAATTATGAATCTCTATAAGATCAATAAAGATTTCAATCACTTTTTTCAGAATATTAAAAAATTTTCGAAGATTTCCATAATAAAAAGCTCATAATATTGGAATCTACTTTATTAACTTCAATTTTCTCTTCTGAAATGAGGTCGTTAACGGCATTGATGAAATTGTTACCCAGCAGGTTGAGCTTTGCTGTTATCCTTCCGAAAAATTCACGTGGCAAGGCATCAATAAGTTTTATAAAATTAATAAAATATTCCTGATTATTTGCAAATGACTTCATGTAATTTATATCAAAAAATATTATTATATTTGATAGAGATTTATATATACTGTATTTAAAAGAATGATGTATTTTAATGTTAAGTAGTGATTCATACATTTTTAAAATCCAATTATGTACGGGGTCACTGGTTAATGTACGTAAATTTTGTTCGATATAATTAATTACAAAATACAATGAATATTCATCGGCAGGTACAATGTTTTTTTCTATGTTATCCACATTAAAATTTTTCACATATGTAATTAATGAAGCAATTTCGGGACCATCACTTTTTAAAAGGTTCCAATTGGATAAACTATTTTGAAATTTCTTCAGGCCCATGAGTGCCAATCCTTTAATTTCTAAATTGTGATTTCCATTTATTATATTGGAATAGAATTTTAACAGATCATCCGACTGAAATGTAATAAGTGTTTTAAGAATAGCTTCCTGCAGGTGAGGTTGTTCGTTAAATTCAAATACAAGGTGGCTGATATATTCATCCATGCTGTAATATTTGATCACTATCATGTCATCAAAGCATATTGCCCTGCTGTGGAAATTGTTTTTATATGTTTTTATATTTGTTATAGCTTCAATGTATATGCCAGCTCTAAAAAGTAAATCATCAATAATATAATCTCTGATATTATTATCATCTGATTTATTATCACTAATTTCAAAAACAATTTGATCCAGCAATTCAATAAATCCTATTGATAATTCATCGGGATTTGTGAGAACGTTGGGACCAAAGTATTGGCCAAATTCCTTCACAGCAATTGCAGCAATACCCTTAAGAGCGTCCAGTTTGACAGGTTTGCTGTTAAGGTGTTCATCACATTGTGCTGTTATTTTTAATAACTGTTCCTTGTTTATCTGTTTTGTTTTTTCCATTTTCATAATATCAGCATTTACTTAATCTAATAATTATTAATCTCTTATAATTGTAATTCCTGTCGAGAAGTATTTATGATAAAAATTTAAAAAAATCAAAAATATTTTTCTAAAATGCCTTCCTGTTCGTTTATTAATGGGAGGCTTAAAATGAGATATCTATTGATATTAGTAATTCTAATGTTGATGTTTCCATGTCAAAACCTGTACCCCCGGCTTTTAATTAATGAAATTACTACGTCATCAGTGGTTGATTGGGTAGAACTTACGTATACAAACTTTGATAAAGAAGAGATGGATGTATCGGGGCTTTATGTAACAATGTATTATGGCAGCAATGAGCCAATGGGAAGTGGAAATGATACCATTACCATATGCAGTTATGATAAACCGGATACAAGCTATGATGACAGGTTCATTGTTGTTCACCTCACAGAACCTGATAGGGCAGATGAAACCGACAGCACCGGTGATTTAAATAAGAATGGTTACCTGGATGTATACTGTAATAACTACTATAACAGTTTATGGAATTCAGATGGGATTGTGGCAATTGACAGTGATGATGACCCTTCTAATGGCGGCATAGTTGATTTTATTGCCTACTCCAACATGGATGGAAGCCCCAACGGTACAATTAAATCCTATATTGAAGAAGCCCAGAACAGGGAGCATTGGCAAAAACATACAGGTGAAAACATACAGGAATGCATGGTGGATATAGGATTAGATGGCTTAACTTCAACCATGAGCATTTCAAGAAAGAATTTATCCGATACAAATTCATTAAGTGATTTTGCTGTAACGAGGTTTCAAACACCGGGAAGAGAAAATATATTCACAATAAGAAATAAAAAAAGACGCCTTTTTAAAGCATTGAAGAAGAGAGTTTCAATTGCTCCGGGGGCGACTTCATTGAGACCATGCAGTATTCCCTTATTTATTTATGATAATTGCAATATGAGGTTTCGGGTTTTTTCAATTACCGGTGTAAAATTATTCGAATCCCACTTATTCAGATCCATACCGCCAGGAAATCATTCAATTTATTGGGATCCACGAAACCAGCTGAATAAGCTCAGGGGGCATTCATCAGTTACTACCGGTTTATATATAGGTTTGCTTGAAGCAACGGGTGTTAATGAGCAGGTATCTCAGAGGGAAACAATATTTTTAATTTTAAGCAGATATAAATGATAAAGATAACAGCCATTATAAGTATATCAAGTTTCATTGTGGGAGCTTTTAACTACAGGGAAAGTTCGCCAATTAATCTTTTTCCATACAACTATGCGGTTGTGAATAATTCGGTTCCCGGATTTTTCCCCAACCCTGCTTATTTACCTTTAAGTGATTATTTGTTCCTGAACTTTTCCATGGATAAGCCCTATAGTCTTGAAAATATTACATCGAACAATTTAAGACTGGGTTATGGATTTGGTAATTGGGGTTTCCAGTTTGGCTGGAATAGAATGGGCATTGACCAGTACAGTGAGAACATTGTTGATCTAAGTGCCGGCTATATGCCTCTCAAGTATTTATCATTTGGAATAGGGATAAATTATTATAATATATCAATAAGTACAGAAGAGATACTTTTAAAAAGAAACCTTTTTGATGCAAAAGTATCCGTCCTGTGCATTCCTTTTCACTGGCTTCACATATCATTCTACCAGGATAATATGGTCTCTTTATTTATCAAAAAGAGGAGAGACCTTTTATTTCCGGAATGGAGTACGGGTGTTTCAGTATCCCCGGTAAGAGGCCTTTCGTTTATCTGGAATATCAACAGGACTGCCTATGGTTATATCAATAACTTTATTGTATCTGCAAATGTAAATAGATACTTTTCATTATCCGGAGGTTATTCAAAAGAGACATCATCGTATTCAGCTGCATTTTCATTTGTTTATAAATACATCCGGGCATCATATGGGTTAAGATATCATTCTTATTTAGGCTCTACCCATGCTATGGGCCTTTCCTTAACCGGGATTCCATTGAAGCTAGAAAGTTTGAATTACCGTAAAAGGTTTAAGGAAAGGCCAAAGAGATACTTTAAAAAGATAAATATCAATAAATGCTCCATTGAAGAAATCAGGAAGCTTCCCTTCCCATCGGATATTTTTGCTGAAAGAATAATTAAATACAGAAGTACAATTGGCCCTGTTACCATGAAGGCCCTGTTCCAGGTTGGTATGGATAACAAAATGGTGAAGGGTTTACTTAATCATATTTATGGCCTTGCTGCGGAAAGGAAAAACAGGTTTAATAAATATTTCAAAATGCGAAAAAGAGGCAATAGAATTTACTCAAGAGAAAAAAGGGTAAAATTATTTCAAAAACTACTCAGCCTTGGGGTTAAAACTTCAACGGCATTTAAAATTTCAAAATTAGCTGCCAGTGAAACAAAAATTCAATTTATTATAAAGATAAACTCATTTGCTGGCCTGGATAAAAATACAAAAAGAAAAATATTGAATTATGTCCGGAATTTATATTAACAGGATAATATTAACTTTTCTGCTTTTTTTGTTATCTGTTATCAGATTATATCCGCAAAAATTGACGATCCAGGGTGAGTATAAAAGTGATGTAGTTGATTATAATGATTTTGAAAAGGAATTCTATCGTAAAAAAATAAGATATGAAATGAGCAGGGAGAGTTCTTTTAATTTTGCACATATTTATATTAATAACGATAATGAAAACAGGTTTACATGGAATCTTGTACTTCTGGATATTAGTGCAAGATTCCATGTAATATTGGGCAATTATACTGTTAGTTTTGGAAAGGGATTGCTAATTGGCAATAACTACTATATGTCTCCCGATTATTTTTCCTCCGGCATTATTTTATCAAACAGCAAACCCTTTAAGCAGTATAATTCCGGTAATCCGGTATACTCATTTAATGGGATAGCGGCATACTATAAAAATGAGCTTTTTGGTAATGATCTTTCAGTTTACTTTTATTACTCAAGAAGGGGGCGGTATATTGATGAAGATACTTATGAATCCTCTGAATTTTCATACTCGTTAAATTCGATAAATAATAGAGATAAAAGAGATAAAGGCCATATTGAACCGGTTATTATCCATGATTATGGAATAATGTTTAAGATGGTAATAAGTGAAAATTTTCAATTTATGACCTATTTTATTGATACATTTGTTAAAAATATGAATAAAAGTCCTGTAGTTTGGAATTATGATGAGTACAGGGCTATGGATTATAGCCAATATAACTATGGAATTGAAAGAAATTATGGATGGGGCATCTTTACAGAATACAGTGATGGTTTTATGAATGTCTTTTTTGAATACGGTCTTGTATTTAGGGATCTCTTAATCAATAATGAGAAATTAAAAACTGTGTATGATTATGGGATGCTCTTTGGCGTAAGATTAAAACACCCCATTTTTAGTTTATCAATAATTGGGAAACAGGCAGGCAGGGAATTTTATACAATTTACAGTTCCGGACATAATTATCCTGAGAGATCCTGGATATTTTGTACATCATTGGGTCCCGTTTATAAATTGACCCTTGGCAGTGCGTTCTCCTTTGAAAAAAAAGTTTCACCCGGTTCCACGGATACCTATTTAAGAGTAATTAAGAGAGAGAAATTTTTTATGAACTTTAAATTCACCCCAAAGACAAGCTTGAATTTTGATATCCAAAGATATGAATCACATGAAGAGGAAGATCGTGCCGAAAAGCTTCAGTTTAAAATACTAGCCTCTACAGTTGTTTATAAAATATTAAAAAGCAGGTTGTCATCTCTACTGCAGAAAGACAATAAATCATCTTCATATGCTTTTGGAACGGATTTAACAGTTTCCCTGCTATCCACATTGGATTTAGTTTTTTCTTATAGCAGGTTCATCATATACAATGAAAATAATATTTACACCATTATCAAACCCATCAACAATTCAGTTGCCTCTGGTTTTTTCGTGAGGGAATCTACAAACATAGTTGTGGCAAAATTGTCTTTCAGATATGCAGGTTACTTTTTGGCAATAAGGTATGAATATCAATTCCTGGATAAAAGGCCAATGCAGCATCAATTGGAAATAATTGGAAGAGCTGTATTTTAATTTAAATGATTTAATATTTATAAAGGTTATAAGTTGAGTGGTAGTTTAGAATTAAACAAAGTAGTAAGATTCCCAAATAAAGTGCAGTTGAAATCCAAGCTTGTGAATTGTATAATCTCAATTTCTCCCAAACTTGTCCTTGCAGTCTGGTCAGTTATTATGCATGGAGTTGTGAGTCGGTCAATTTGAAAAAAAATTAAAAATTTAAAATTATTTTCAGATTTATCTTGACTTAAAATTATTTTTTTTGTTAAGTGTGATCGTGATTTTGACTTAAGAGACTTTCCAGTTAGAAATTTTTTAACATTGTGATTACAATTAAAATAGTTTGTTAATACATTGTTGATAATGTATTTTGAATTGTTAATTAATTCTTAATAACTTTTTTAAAAAATTATTCTACTTCTCTAAAAAGACTTTACGTATTTATTAAATAACTATAATCGAAATATATAATGACTGAAAAAAAAGATCAAAAGTTTAACCCGAAATTAAAACTGCATTTGTTCAATTATAAGATTGATAAATTGAGACATAATACCTGTAACAAAACATCAGTTCAGCAGACTAATAAATTCGAAGTTATTAAGGATTATTATTCTTTTCTTAATGCAAAGAAAAACAACAATGAGGAACTCAATACAAAAAGTTGTTTTGCCGTGAGACTTACCAGATTCCTGTTGGAGTATATTAAAAACTCCAGGATTAAGTTGTTGAGTGACTGTGGATTTGAAGAGGATTTTTATAAACAGTGTATTTCTGAACTGTTGGATTCTGATCTGTTGGAAGAAGTTAAAGATGAAAATCTCATGTTGATTTACATGAAACAGGTTATGAATATGCTGAGGGCAGGAAAATTAATATCAGATAACAAAGGTTATGCGGTAGTTAGTGAGGAAAATATCTCTAACTTTTCCCTTTTTAACAGGTTATTGCACTGTTTCTGGAATGAAGTAAGGTGGGAGGATATTTTTCCATCAGATCCTGAGGCTGCGAAAGAATTGAATTGGAATAGAAATGTTTTTAAAGACATAATTCTCAAAATTAACTGTAAGATTGAGTTCAATAAAATTGCCAACGATTTTTTTGAGTTAACCGGTTTTGGACAAAAGAATGATCTCTTCCTCATTTCGTTTTTAGATTTTTATCTATTAACATGGCTGAGGCATTTTGGAATAATAAAATATTTTAATAACTCACATGATTTGCCTGTTTGTATTGAATTAACAAATGAAGGCAGAACCTTATTATCTCAAATAGGATAAATAATATGAAATTATTTTCATTATTACTGTTTTTTTCCCTGTTATCCTCATGTTCAACTTACAGTGTAACAACTGAAGTTGATAAAAGTTCTTTAATTAAGAAAGTTGAGAGAATTGGAGTAATATATAGACTATCCAAAGATAGTTCATATACATATGGAGAGTCTATTAAAAATTTAGAATATTGGCTAAAAGGATATAAGGAAAAGAAGAAAATAATTACACTTCAAGATGTTGACAAGAAAATCAGTGTATTTTCGCTACATCAGGATAAATTCTATCAGGTTTCTGAAAAGGGTGATTTTCTCAAATTTAAGACTATTGGTTCGATTAAGCTGTATTTACGTAATAATGAAGAATCTATAAAAAAGATATTATCTGAAAATAATCTGGACAGCCTGGTAATTTATGAAGTTGACAGTGCCTTTTCAGCTGAACTTCAGTTTTTAGACTTTGATTCAATGATAGTTGTAATAGATGCTGATTTTAATATAATCCTTATGGATCACCAGAAAGATACGTTTGATATTAATGAGTACGACAAAGCCAGGGTAAGAAAATATCTTTTAGATAAAATTTGCGATAGATTTATTCAAAGAATGCTTGATATTAAGTTTATCACGGAATAACCCACTCCATTGGAGACGGCGGGAGTCGAACCCGCGTCCTACAATCCAATTCTATAGCTTCTACATGCTTATTCTGTTCAATTATTTAAGTTTTTAGAAAAGGAACAGACACTTTCCGAAAAACCGAACCCCCATAATGTTTCGCCATTGCTTCGGGAGTGGAAACTCAGGCTATTCTCTGTATTTTACGCCCTTTAGGAGCCCAGAGAAGCAGTTTCCTAAAGCACGCTAGCATGCTATTATGCTGCTAGAGCAAAATTATTGTTTGCTTTTAAGTTAGTTCCGCCAATTTTTACGAGCTGACAGCGCACTCGACATGCAACTATAGTCTCGCTAATGCAGTCGAAACCATATTCGTCCCCTCACCAATAATATATTTAATATAAACATAATTGTCAAGTTATCTTTATCCAAAAATATACAGATCGGACAAATTGGTATAATTTTTGATTGAATTAGGTATAATAATTAATTTTTTATTATAATTTGATCATTGACATTGAGAGTACTTCTAAAAATTATTAATTATAATATTATATTCACAAAGAATTTTTAAGTATTTTTAAATTAGATTATTATGGTGAGTAATTTCTTCATTATTAAATTTTCAGGGAATGTTATTTCATTCTTTAATAAAATAATAAAAATGTTATTTTATATCCTCGTGGTTGTAATTTTTTCATCGTGTAACGGGAAATCACCCAACAAAGACATTAACAAAACTGATGGTATTGAAAAAAAGCCTCTGCAGACAGTAAGTGTCATAAAAAAGATAACTTTTAAAGATATACATGGTAAATGGCAATTAAAATATCTTAATAATTACGGTTATAGTTTCAGGTTTTATAGGAATTTTAAATCAATTATAATTCTATATCTTAAAAATTATGCACTGGTTTTCAAAGGTGTTTATACAATTGAAGAAAAAAACAAGATCAGGGTAAATGTTTTTGCCGTAAAAAATGAATCTGATTTATATAGAATTAATTTTAGAAGGGGTTTTACAAAAACTAAGTCATCCCATTTTATATTTAACGGTTATCTAGATAAAACAAAAAAATTTTTGGTTATTAGGCCACTGAAAATTGTTATTGATGGTAACACTTCACAGGGATATTTTGAGCCGGTAATTAAATTAAAAAGAATTAAGTAGATATTTTGGATCCAATTTAAAAGAACTTCCTCAATTACTCAAATTTATTCAGGTTTATATAACGGGTGTTTAAAATGGAAACTGAAAAAATTTCATTTTATAATGACAGGGAAAAGTTAATTTCTGGCAGGATCTACAGGGGCGTGAAAAAGTCGCATAGGGGTTTAATCTTTTCCCATGGACTTTTTTCCACGAAGGATGGCTACAAGATTACCAGGCTCGCAGAAAGTATAGTTGATGCGGGATATATACTTCTCACATTTGATTTTTCATTTTCTGGCGAATCAGAAGGGCATATAAGTGATATCTCAATTCTTCAGGAAGTTGAAGATCTAAAATGTGCAGTGAAGTTTTTCCAAAATTATGGTATTACAGATTTACACCTAATGGGTTCAAGCATGGGAGGGGTTGTAACCCTGTTATACACATCAGCCAACATAGAAAATTTAAAATCGGTTATAGCTATTGCTACACCCGTTGACCTGAGGAAAACAATATTCAGAAATATTGAGGTTGAGCAGATTGATGTTTTACAGGATGATGCTCTTGTAATGTTACATAATATACCTGTGAAGAATAAGTTCTTTAAAGAGATTAGGAAAATTGATATGACAGGCGCTGTAAAAAAAATTTATATTCCTGTTTTAATTATCCATGGTGAAAATGATGAAGTGGTTGATGTTTCAAATGCCCATTTGCTTAAGGAGATTCTTCATGAATCAGAATTGGTAATAATTAAAAATGGAGATCATAGCCTTAACAAAATGGTCTATATCGAAATAATTAGAAAGAATATTATACCATGGTTAGGTAAAATGAAATGATATAAATTATTTTTAAAAAAAGTAATCAAATATATGTTGACATTTTAATTTAAATAGGTTATAAATAGTACACATAAAAGGAGGTCATATATGAAAAAGATATTATCCGTTTTAATTTTTTCGTTATTAATTACCAGTATTGCTTTTTCACAGAAGAAGAAGGAGACAGTTTCAAATAATCCAATTGATATTAAATATGCTGAGGGACAGATAATTCAGTTAAACGATGAAATTGTAAAGGCAAAAGAAATAATTGCAACCCTGGAAAAGGAGAATGTAGAATCTGAAAAAGTCATCGTTAAAATGAAGAAGTACATAGTACAAATTAATGTCCTGATTAAGAAGATTGAAGCAGAGAACGATGTTTTTAAAAAGAGATTTTCTCCCCATGTCGAAGACAGGATAACACTGGAAAAAGCGACGAAGATGTATAAAATGAATAATGAAAATATTTTCAAGCTACAAACAAAAAGATCTGAATCGGAAAATGTTATTACCGCGGAAGAGAGAAAGATCAGGGCGAATAAAATTGAGATAGATACAAATAAAAAGTTTATTGCAAACAATCAAGGTAAGATTAGCAATTTACAGGCACGGATCAATAAAACTAAAGCCCAGAAAACCGATGTCAATACTCATATTAAGAAAAGTGGCAGTCTGTCTAATGAAACGACAAAGCTTTTAAATCCAGGAACAAAGTAAAGTATTTAGTAAAGAAAATAGGCATATGAAAATAACTTAAAAAAGGATGTTGTAAAACATCCTTTTTTAGTTGGTAAGTATCTAGTCATACATTTCTTTTAATACTATTTTACCCCTATTATTAAATAGTATTATACCCTTATTAACCTGGTAACCCTTTGAAACTAGTTGATTGTCAAAGAAATCAATCTCAGTATTTCCCTTATATTTTATTCCATTAATGATAGTGTCTTTGGAGAGTGTGCCCTTTTTTATATTTCCCGATAAATATAACCGGACCTTCATATTAGCTTTGAATACAATATCATTAAATTTTTTATTTTCTGCCAAATAACCCTGGCTAACTTTTCCTGTTTTATAAAAAATTATTTTTCTGTATTTCTTATATGCCGTGCCATTAATAATTGTTTTTTCTGCTAAAGTACCAGCCTTTGGTCTGCCTGATTTATAGAATGTTATTAATCCTTTTTTAAATTTCATTCCATAAATATTTGAGTTTATTGAGAGCTTTCCTTCTTTAATTTCACCTGAATTAAAGAACATAACCCAGTACTTGTCAAAAATTATACCATTAATCTTTGTTTTTTTTATCAGGGAAAAAGATTGTACTTTTCCGTTTTCATAGAATTTAATTTTTTTTAACCTGTTTATCATAATTTTGTTTATCTTGATGTTTTGCCTTGTAAATCCCCATGGTTTTCCTTAAAAATTCAATTTTAAGCTTTTATCCAACCCTAAATGTAATGAGAGGTAAATTAGCAAAGGACATAAAATTAACAATTGATAATCAAAAAATTAAATTCAGAAAA
>JBHPHB010000075.1:0-13386 GCA_042569985.1 Spirochaetota bacterium
CCTTTAATATAGTCAGCCCAATTTCACTGGTTTTTTCTACGGGCTTTATCCACTTTTCCATGCGGGCCAGTTTCATTGCTGGTGGATAGTTACTTCATTGCATTCAGTCCCTGATGATACAGTGAAGCCTTTATCCCGGTGAGAATCGACATAATCGATCACTACCGGGTTTCCGTTAAATATGTAATTTTTCTCATGATTTTTTACAAGAAAATTTATGCTTTCAGCTTTTATGGTGAAATGGTCTGTTGCATTTGACTCTTCCAGAGCCAATCCCAGGGCGGGGCCTCCTCAACCCATACCTTTATAAAGTATGTGAACGGCAGGTTTTACTAATCCCGAATTATTTAATGCATTTATCAGTTGTTCCTTTGCTTTAGTAGTTATCTTAATATCCATTCTTCAGCCTTTAATATACTGATTACCTGCAGCGGTAAAACCGAAGTTAAGCTGCATATATATGCAAATTATTATAATATTGTCTTAAAGACAAGTCAATTACTGTTTTTTTTATAAGCTGTATTAAAGTACATAAAGCGTTGATAATATATTATTATAGAATTCGCCGGTCATAGTCTCTTCCCCGGTAACTTTTAATCCCTGTGAATATGCAGGGGTTAAAAGTGCTTAAAAACATATTGACAATGAGATATTTTATGTTCCCAATGACGTGAAGTTTATAACTTGTTTTCAGAATGGATAATGGTTAGAGAATATGCTTTATCTCTGGAAGGTATCTACAGTATATAGAGAAAGATCCCGAAACAAACCTGCCATTTACATTTAGTTGTTTTTTAGATATTGAATCTGGAGGATTTCATGAAGAAAATTCATTTAGTATTGCTGTTGGTTTTTGTTTTATCCATACCCACTTATGCAGTTAACGTTATTTTCGGCGCAAAAGCCGGATATTTTGTATGGGAACCATACATACAGGATGCCGGCGGTTTTTTTGAAAATATGAAGCAGGGGGGCGGAATCCTCTATGGGCCGGTGGTTAGTCTCATTGCCACCCCTGATATTTCCTTTTCAGTAGCTTATCTAACGGGGAATCAATCGGCATCGTGGCAAATGAACTTTGAACAGGAGGGAGATGAACCCGATGATATCAGGGCCGGCACATATAGCTGGTCACTGAAAAGACATGACCTGGACAGTGCTCTAAGCTACAGGTTGACAGAGAATTTCAAGCTTTTTATCGGTTATAAATTGCAGTACACAAATTCAGCCCTCAGGCAAACTGAGGTACGGAACGATTCTATGTCATTAGTGACTCAAGCATATCACAGTAAAGATGAAATTGAAACTTTCGGCAATGGGCCGGCCATTGGAGTTGGATATGCACATGTATTCGGCAATGGTTTTTTTGTTGCAGCAAACTTATCTGCACTCTATATGAGAGGATACTTTAAAGTAGAGGGTGATTTTTATTATTCTGCTTTTGGGAGCCCTATTGAATGGCAAGAAGAACCTGGTTCGCCTCCGATGAAAATCTCTACCAATCAGTTTGGCTTGAATATTGATCCCACTGTGGGGTATAAGCCCCAGGATATTGGCATTATATTTACACTGGGATTCAGATACCAGTGGCTCAGAACGGAATTCGCAGATCTTACAACAGAAAAAAAAGAAGCCGTTGGTGATCCCGGAGGACTGAATGATCATCAATATGGTGTTTTCTTCAGTGTTCTTTATACCATTTAAGTAAAGCCGGGAGTCAGCTGCAAGCTGCAATTTGAAACCTGTTAGCAGGGGCGGGTCAACCGTGCCCGCCTTTTTCACACTGTTTTTTTGAAGAAGATAAGTGTATGGATAAAGTTACCCATGCACAAAAAGTGAGAAAGTTAATTTGCCTTTAGTTCTTTAATTATATTGACATTGGCACTTGCATATCTGCCTTTCTTTAAGATATTCCTCAGGCTATTCATTGTAGACATTGGCATGTCAACAATTGATAAACTTGCAATGCCGTTGGGAAGCCAGCCGCCGGGATCGGTTACAGTCCTGTAGGTTACCTTAATAACTCCTGATTTTAGCGGTTCGAATTTCCAGGTTGCCTTCATCATTGCAACTCTCACAAGTTTTTTCTTTTTTGGGATATAATTGGGCAGCCCCTTTATGGCAATGGTAACAATGCGTGTTTTCGGGTCCTGGCTGACTTTTGAGTAGACAACTGTATCACGGTCCGTAGTTGGCCATGGTGTACGGATTACCGTATAGGAAATCCTTTCATAACTGTTTATTTTCTTTAAAAGGCTTGATTTAATGCAGTTCTTCATCCACCTGGTGTATGATGCCGTATCATAGAATGCAGCAACAAGGCTTGAAAGACGAACCCCGCTGACAAACATAATCCCTTTAAATTCCTTAAGGTTATGCTTACTGACATGCCTGGTATAGGCCTTGATTCCTTTATTTGTTTTTTGGAATTTCCAACTTATTTCAGCCCCCAGCTGTGTTGTGAATACCTGGAAAACAGCAAATAAAACAATAACCGATAACATTCTTTTCAAATTCATTTAAATATATTCTCCATAAAAATCAATCTTGCAATTTAAGTTGTCATATGCCATTATTTATAAGCGGTGTTTTTTCGTCAAATTTAATACTTCCCAATGATTAATACTTTTTGAAGTTGAGAAACCGGAAAAATAGTTGAATTAGAATTGACAATTATATGATGAAGGTAAGAAAATTCTGTGTATATATTTCATTTATCAATTTATTCAAAGAAGGCTAAGGTTATTTTATGGAAAAAGATTCACGTAATGCAAATATAGAAAAACTAAAAGATGAAATCAGCCGGCTGGAAGAGGACCTGACAGAAAGGGAAGCCTCCATACCGGCCCATACAGTTAGGCCTCACCAGATCATGGCTATTGAAGAATTGGAAGAGGAGATCCGGGAAAAAAAAGAAGAACTGAAATCCCTGGAGAATGACTCAGGAGAGAAATAGCAGATTGACCTTTCTACCTCCCCATGCATATACGTTACAGATATTTGAAAAAGAGAGTGAGGCTGTTGACTGGATGAAAGGCATGCAGGTCGGATAATATAACAAAAAATTTAAAGACATTTTAAAAAATCTGTTGCTTTTTTTGTGTTACGCTGTACAATATCTGGAATATTTTCTATAAATCCTATTATAGGAGGTTATTAATGGATCATAAAGATCTAAAAAAGCTGCTTGCAGGCGTTAGCATTGCGGCCCTTCTGGCTGGAGGTCTGGCGCTTTCCGGCTGTAAGAAAGGGAAAAGTGGTTGAAGCGGCAGTGGCTGAAGTGGCCACAAAAAAGGTCCCGGAGGGACCAAAGACGTTAATCAAACACAAAAAGTTAAAAAGTAATTTAGAAAACCATAGAAGCAGTCTAAATTACAGGGAAAACACTATCAAAAGTAAATAGTGTAGTTTAATTTATGCTGTTTGCTTTTGATAATTTTTTAATTTGGAAAAAAACTAATAATACCCGGAAATGACTATTAATGATATTTATCCTAAGAGCTGTACCTTCCTCACCACTGAGATAATAAATAATATTCAATCTAATCATAATGACCATGCCATTTTGGAATCACTTTCGGAAATATTATCCTCAGTTGAAAACATACCACCCTTTGTTCAGGATATTGCAAAACTTGAAAGGGCACTGTATACAATAAGGCTCAATAACATTAAAATTCCCCGGTCCGTTGACCATATGTCAGTGAACCCCACTCTTCATCTTTTGGATTTAGAATGGAGCGGCCTTTGGTCATTTTTGACAGAAGAAAGTGATTCTACTTTAAAACCCGGGCCGAATAGTGAAATGGTGGCAATTTATCGTAATCCGAAGAACAATAAAATTGAAGTTGTACCTGCCGGTAATGAAATCGTTCTGGCAATTAAAATAATAATTGAGAATATCAAATGGGAAACAGTATGTGAAACCGGAGGTTACACCTTAAGAGATATAGATACTGTTATTGAAATGGCTGTGACAAAAGGGATATTGCTAAAGCCTCAACCGAAAATAATCCGCATATTTAAAAATGTGCCCGCAGCCCAAACTTTTCATAATGAATTTCTCGTATCAGATTTTTTTACGCTTCAATGGCATATAACCCAAACATGCGATTTGCACTGCAAACACTGTTATGATAGAAGTAACCGTGAGGAAATGCATATAAAAAAGGCAATTGCCGTTCTTGATGACCTGCGTAATTTCTGCCAGGGGAGAAATGTAAAGGGGCAGGTCTCATTTTCGGGAGGGAACCCCCTTTTATATCCAAATTTTATCGAACTCTATAAGGCAGCTGCAGACCGGGGTTTTGCTCTTGCCATCCTGGGCAACCCCACCGGCAAAGAGATGCTGGAAAAAATATTAGAGATAGAGGAACCTGAATTTTTCCAGGTAAGCCTTGAGGGCCTGCAGGATCACAATGACAATATCCGAGGGGGTGGCAACTACCTGAATGTACTGGACTTTCTTCACCTGCTTAAACAATATAAGATATATTCAATGGTAATGCTCACCATTACAAAAGAGAACATCGAACAGGTACTGCCACTGGCTGAAGTTTTACGGGACAAAACCGATCAATTCAATTTTAACCGTCTTGCCATGGTGGGTGAAGGCGCACAACTGCAATCACCAGATATTAAAAAATATACAGCATTTTTAGAAACCTACCTTGAGGAAACTAAAAATAATCCTACCATGGGAACAAAAGATAATTTACTGAATATAATTTACAACAAAAAGAATATCAATTTATTTGGCGGCTGCACGGGATACGGCTGTGGTGCGGCTTTTAATTTCATGACACTGCTTTCCGATGGAGAGATGCATGCCTGCAGAAAATTACCTTCATTATTGGGCAATGCTTTTGATGAGAGCCTGGAAGATATATATGAATCAAGTACAGCTGAAAAATACCGGCAGGGATGTGTTGAGTGCGCAAATTGTGAAATCCGTCCTGCCTGCGGGGGATGCCTGGCAGTGTCATATGGCTGTGGAATTGATATTTTCAATGAGCGTGATCCATATTGCTTTATAGATAATTATTAATAGTTATGACTAATGTCAACCTGCGATTCCAATAATAAAAATAATATAATAAATTATATTTTTAAAAGATGTAGAAATCACATACCAAATAATAAAGAATCAAATAATTCATCCTTGACATTGGCTCCAAAAACTGCTATTATATTTATACTTCTATGTTCAATCTGTAATTTTATGCTCTTGTAAATAGTTCTGTGCCAGGTGGTTATGAATTCCCGGTACTCAAAAAAATTTTGAGAAGTATAAAAAGGAGAATGAATAATGAGAAATCAGAAAACAATACTCCTTGTGGAAGATGAAGTAATAATTGCTCTGGCTGAAAAAAAGACACTAGAGAAATATGGATATAAAGTTTTCTCAGTTTCTACCGGAGAAAAGGCTGTAGAAACTGTTGAAAAAAAATCTGATATAGACCTCATTCTTATGGATATTGACCTTGGCAAGGGAATGGACGGTACTGAAGCTGCTGAGATTATTCTGAAATATAATGATGTTCCTGTTGTTTTTTTATCAAGCCATACAGAATCTGAAATTGTAGAAAAGACAGAAGGAATTACATCATATGGATATGTTGTAAAGAATTCAGGTGAAACTGTTCTTGATGCTTCAATTAAAATGGCTTTTAAGCTCTTTGAGGAAAGGCAAGAGGTAAACAGGCAAAGGAAGTATCTGGAGAGAATGGGCTCGCTGGCAAAGATCGGGCCCTGGGAATATAATCTGCACGATTCAAAACTGTATTGGTCGAAGGAAGTATATAATATATTTGATTTAACAGATACTGCCGAAATAAATCTTGATAAGGCTTTAACTTTTTATACCGGTGAATCATCAAAGCTTATAATTCGAGCTATAAACCTCGCCATTGAAGAAGGCAAATCCTTCATGCGGGATTCGGAAATAATAACAGCATCGGGCAAACGCAAATGGATACGCACCCAGGGGGAAGTCTTTTATAGCGTATGCACCGGGTCGAAATATATATTTGGAACAATACAGGATATATCAAAGACACGTCTGCTGGACCGCGTAACACAGGAAAGCGAGCTTACCCTGAACCAGATTGAAGAGATTACGCATGTGGGGCATTGGTCTGTTAATACTATTGATGGTTCATTTTACCATTCCGACGAAATCAAGAGAATTTTTGGATATGAGCCCTCTGAATATGCCCTGTCTGTCGAAGAGGCCATTAATGCCTACCATCCTGAAGATCGTGACGTGGTGATGAGGCTTTTCAACAGGGCTGTTGAAACTGGCGAGGGCTATGAATTCGATTTGCGGGTGATCCAACCGAGCGGTGATGTAAGGGATGTACATTCCAGGGGATACGCGGAGCAGGGTGAAGATGGAAAAGTCACCAGGGTTTACGGAGTCTTTCAGGATATCACTGAGCAGAAACGTGCGGAAGAGGCATTTCGAATGGCACAGTTTTGTGTTGACAGATCCGCCTTTGAAGTCTATTGGATAAAAGAAGATGCCGGTTTTGCTTATGTCAATGATAAGGCATGCCGGTCACTCGGTTATACCAGTGAAGAATTATTAAAGCTCAAAGTTCCTGATGTGGACCCCGACTTTCCCATGGTGAGGTGGGAGGAGCATTGGGAAGATCTTAAAGAACAGAAAAGCTTTAAGATCGAAACCCGCCATCAAAGAAAGGATGGAACGACCTTTCCTGTAGAAGTTACAGCAAATTATCTTGAGTTTCGGGGTAAAATGTATAACTTCGCATTTGCCTCTGACATCACTGAGCGTAAGAATACATTGGAAAAGGTCACAAGTTTTGCTGGTATCCTTGAGGATTCACTGAACGAGATATATATCTTTGATTCTGAAACTTTAAAATTTTTGCAAGTAAACCGGGGAGCAAGAAATAATCTGGGATATACCATGGATGAACTCAGTGAGTTGACACCTCTGGACCTTAAACCATTTTTCACTCCTGAACAATTTCAAGAAATAATTGATGAGATTCGAAAAGATAGGAAGATAAAAAGATTTGAAACAGTGCATAAAAGAAAAAATGGTTCCCTCTATCCCGTTGAAGTACACCTTCAGTTTTCAGTACTGGGAGCAAATCCTGTATTTGTGGCAATCATCCTTGACATTACCGAGCGCAAACAGGCAGAAGAAGAAATCCGCCAAAGCAAGATTTTATTGGAATCAAGTATCGAAAGTTCCGGGGATATGATAATCCTTTCTCTGGATCGTGAATATCGGTATTTGTATTTCAATAAATTTCACGCAGAAACAATGAACCATGTTTATGGCACTCAACCCCGGATCGGTGACTGTATATTTGATCATATGAAAGGTGACGATGATATAGAAATGGCAAAGGTCCATTATGCCCGGGGTTTGGCCGGTGATAGTCATGTTATCATCGGAGAATACGGTGAAGGGCAGGCACGTTATTTTTATGAAACTCAATATAATCTAATTTATGACAGTGAAAAAGAAATTATCGGGGTTACGGCTTTTGCCCGGAATGTAACCGAGCGCAAACAGGCCGAGGAGAAGTTGCAAAAATCCTTTCAGCAAAATAAAGACCTCCTCAGTGAATTGCAGCACAGGGCAAAAAACAGTTTTCATATGCTGTCAAGTATGATTGGTCTCATGGAAAAAGAAGGAATGTCCGATGAGACTAAATTAGCCCTCTCGGATATTAGATCGCGAATCAGGGCGGTGTCCGAGATATATGACCTTCTTCATGAAACATCATCGGTCACTGAATTGAGGCTGGATCAATACATTGATAGGTTAGCCTCAAATTTATCATATACACTGGAGAACATTACACTTACACAAAAAGTTGATGCTGTTACCATATCAGTGAGAAAAGCCATTCCCATCGGGTTAATTATCGTTGAATTGATAACAAATTCCATTAAATATGCATTCCCGGACAATATAAAGGGTGAGATTACCCTGTCGCTAAAAAAGGCTAAACAAAACGCTGTCATTGAGGTCTCGGATAACGGCAAAGGTCTTCCTGATGGGTTCGACATATCAGATATTGATTCAATGGGCCTGATGCTTGTCAATGCCCTGGTTGTGCAGATTGATGGTAATTTCAAAATTGAAAGTAAAAAAGGTACCAGGTGTATAGTGGAATTTAAACTAGAAGATACTTCCTCTTGACGTGCCAATTCAGTTTTAGTCTCAGGTAGTATATCATGTATACCTGGTAAGATAAAATATAGTATTAATCAGGGTTCCCGTACTTTCGCGGGTTCCCATCTTGCACCTATCCTTCTTTTACCCACAGTGAATAAGCAGGGCTTTTTTCTTAAGATGAATAAACTATATGTAGAAGACTTTCCAGAGAAATAAAAGATTTAATTGACACAAAAGAGGCGTTTTCTAAATATACCTTTTGATATCTTTTTACGGGGATGTGGGAAAATCGGTAGAAAGCAGGCGGTTTTCCCGAAGCAGAGGGAAAATGCAGAAGATAGAAATTGAAAGAGAGGGTTTTGTGGACATCAGCATAGAGGAAAAAATGTCGTTGTTGAAGAAGATGGTGCTAATACGGGCTTTTGAAGAAAAGACGGAGACTCTTTTTGATGAGAAGCTTATTTCCGGTTTTGTCCATCTGGCAATTGGCCAGGAGGCCTCCACTGTAGGCAGTTGCGCGGCTCTCAGGCCCGATGACTATATTATCTCAACCCACCGCGGGCACGCTCATATACTAGCCAAGGGTGCTGACCCAAGATACATGTTCGCGGAAATTTTAGGAAAAGAAACAGGATACTGCAAGGGGAAAGGCGGTTCCATGCATATTGCGGATTTTGATTTGGGCATTCTCGGTGCCAACGGGGTTGTGGGCGCGGGATTCCCAATTATGGTGGGTGCCGGTTTTTCAATTAAATTACGCAAAACCGACCAGGTTGGCATAGTTTTTTTCGGAGATGGCGCATCTAACCGCGGTACCTTTCATGAAGCCTGTAACATTGCGGCTGTTTTTAAACTGCCCATTGTTTTTGTTTGTGAAAACAACCGGTACGCCTCCACTTCACCGGCAGAAAAAATGGTTGCCGGCGGATCGGTGGCCAACCGTGCTCACGCTTACGGTATACCCGGTTATATCACTGATGGAAGTGATGTCCAGGCTGTTCTTGAAACGGTTCAGGAAGCGGTGGACCGGGCACGCAGCGGAAAAGGACCCACCATTGTGGAAAATGAGACTCTTCGCTACAAAGGCCATTTCGAGGGTGACCGGCAGAAGTACCGCACCGTGGATGAAGTTCATACTTATAGAATGAACAGGGACCCCATCGACCGTTTTGAAACTTTGCTCATTGAAGAAGGTTGCCTCACAAAGGAATCAGCGGCAGAGATTTGGACTGAAACAACTGCTATGATAGATGAGGCTGCACAGTTCGGAATGGATTCACCTTTGCCCAAACCCGAAGATGCACTGAAAGATCTTTTCGTAAATCCCTAAGGAGAAAAATAACATGGCAATTAGAGAACTTACCTGTTCACTGGCCACTGCAGAAGCGTGCAAGGAAGAGATGGAACGGGATGAGACGATTTTTATAATTGGAGAAGACCTCACCGCTAATGGCGGTATTTTCGGCCAGTTCAGGGGATTGCCGCAAAAATATCCTGAACGGATTATAGATTCTCCCATTTCTGAAACCAGTATTGTAGGCGCCGGAGTGGGAGCGGCCCTCACGGGAATGCGTCCAATTATTGATATGCACTTCGCTGATTTCGTTACTACGGCCATGGATGAAATTGTTAATCAAATGGCTAAAATCCGATATATGTCGGGCGGGCAGGTCAACCTTCCCCTGGTGCTCTGGGCACCTGATGGCAGCGGTATTAACGCAGCGGCACAGCATTCCCAGAGCCTGGAGAACTGGTTTGTACATACGCCGGGGCTTAAGGTTGTGGTTCCTTCGGAACCTGCAGATGTTAAGGGCCTTTTGAAATCGGCAATCAGGGACGATGATCCTGTTATTTTTTTTCAGCATAAGTGCCTGTTTTCTAAAGCAGGGCCGGTACCTGAGGAAGATTATTTGATTCCCCTGGGAAAGGGAGTGGTTAAAAGGCCTGGGACAGACATTACCATGATAACATATTCCCGTATGACCTATGAGTGTCTGGAGGCTTCCAGGGAACTTTCGCAAAAAGGGATTGAAGCAGAAGTAATCGATTTGAGAACTTTATGTCCTCTTGACTTTGACTTGATTGCCCAATCGGTCAAAAAAACACGCCATGTTATGGTGATCCATGAAGCCTGTATCACCGGAGGCTTTGGGGCAGAAATTGCCGCCCGTATCGGTGAGGAACTCTTTGATCATCTGGATGCACCAGTTGTGAGGGTGGGTTCAAAAGATGTTCCCGTACCTTTCAGCCCCGGGATGGAACAATATGTCCTGCCAAAGGTATCAGATATCCTTGCAGGCGTTGATAAAGTTTTAAAGCGATAAAGACAGTTATCCATTAATTATCAGCACTTTATTGCAGGTCAATTGCTGATTTCCAGCTTTCCATTAATTTAATCGCATGGTTATATCCTACGCTAACAAGTTCATCAATTTTTTAAAATCAAGCCTGCCGGAATATGCAATGTACAGAGAATCTCCCGGGTCACCCTGTTTTATTATAACTTCTCCTGATACGAGGTCAATCTTTTTTAGAAGCCCCGATAATTCATTAAGTACGATAATGTCCAGTTCCCGGAATAGACGCAATTTAGATAAAAAATTTATTATTTTATTTTTGATTTTCATGGTTTATTTATTTCAAATGCACTGTTTTTTAGATTGACGAACAATATTCTGTCAATCAATTTCCAAACAAACAGGAATTGGGGGGCAGGTAATTTGCATAATTTTATGATGATCCAATCCTGTGGAAACATAAAAGGTAATGACTGTGTAAGTAATTATTGCCGCCCAGGTTATTGATAATAATAATAATCTTAAAAACTGGTGACAAAGTTCTTGCATTTAATAAATTATATTAGAGATTGTCTTCCATGAAAATACCTGTGTCAGGTTTCAATGACAACCTCCTGGAAATAAATGATCTTAAGCCTTTGGGATTTCATGAATGGGTTTTTCATCCCGGTATGCTTTTTAATTCCAATCTAAAATGGTGGGGGGGTGAGGGGCAAAGAATAACACCTCACGAGGGGGTGGATTTATGTTTTTTTAGAACGGGGGCAAATAAAGTTTTAAGATTGAATGATGGAACAAAAATACCTCTTATTTATGACGGGATGATTAAAGCTATTGAGAAGGATTACCTTGGATATTCGATTTTTGTCGAACATGAGTTCTTTAGCCAAAATAGAAACAGGTTTTTTTCAATATATGGACATATAGATGTTGACCCTGCTTTAAAGGTAGGGAGAAATTTAAAAGAGGGTACCCTGTTAGGAAAGGTGGCTGGAATGTCTCACGGCAAACAAGATATAATGCCTCATCTGCATATATCAATTGCACAGGTGGATATATCCTTTGATGACAAAAATATTTCATGGAGAAATGTAAGTAATTCTCCATTGGTTTTCTTTTTAGACCCCATTGAGGTGCTGAATATTAGATTTTCTTTTATGGATGAACATTTATTAAAGGGCATATGAAACACTTGAGTAAAAGTTATGAAAATCTATGAAAGATAATATCAATAGCATGATCACTTGTCCCTGTTTGAAGTCGTTCAATAAATTATTGACATTTTAACATTATCCTGCTAATTGTATTTCTCCACGGGGATTAACATCCGGGGAAATGTAAAAAAATCTTATAGGGCCAGATTTATGAAAGCAGCTGTATACACAAAATACGGGCCTCCCGAGGTTCTTCAGATTAAAGAGGTGCAGAAGCCTATCCCCGGAAATAATGAAGTACTGATTAAAATTCATGCTACAACTGTACACCGTGGGGATGTGAGAATGAGAAAATTTGATGTTTCTCCCCTGGCATGGATTCCTGCACGATTATATTTAGGCCTTAGAAAGCCACGGAGAGAAATACTTGGGATGGATATTGCCGGGGAAATTGAATCTACAGGCAAAGATGTAACTCTGTTCAAAACAGGAGACAGTGTTTTTGCATCTACCTTTTGGTCAAGTTTTGGAAGTTATGCCCAGTACAAATGTCTTCCCGAAAAAGGGATGGTTACGCTTAAGCCTGCCAATATGACTTTTGAAGAAGCTGCCCCTGTCCCCAGTGGTGGGATTACGGCATTGTGTGTCCTCAGAAAGGCAAATATTCAGGGCGGAGAAAAAGTCCTTATCTACGGGGCTTCAGGTAGCGTGGGTACATATGCAATTCAACTTGCCATAGCTTTTGGGGCAGAGGTCACCGGGGTTTGCAGTACAGATAATTTGGAAATGGTGAGATCTCTTGGGGCCGAAAAGGTAATTGATTATACAAAGGATGACTTTACCCTGACCGGTGAGACATATGATGTAATTCTCGATGCTGTAGGAAAGATTTCGCCTTCATTAGGGAAAAAGTCTCTAAAGAATAAAGGGATTTATCTTAATGTTGAAAAAGATTCTTCGCCATACAAGGAAAATGTGAAAGACCTGATTTTTCTCAAATCCCTTATAGAGGAAGGAAAGATCAAATCGGTTATAGACAGAAGTTATCCATTGGAACAAATTGTAGAGGCTCACAGGTATGTTGAAAAAGGACACAAAAAGGGAAATGTAGTAATAACAGTGTAACATAATAATAAGTTTTGAAAAAATAGAGGTGCTTCAAAAATGGATCTTTGTGAATATGCCTGTTTTTTGAAGTTTAAATAAATATTTCGCCTGCATTAATAGAATCTTAATGTTGAAATTTCTCCGATTGTTCAATTGCTTCCATAATTTGTTCCAGGATTGTTTCTTCGGAATCATCATAATTTATATTCAACGGTTTTTTAAAGCGAAGACTCAATTCTGTTCTAAATTTCAAAGGCCTGCATGGTTTGGACCTGTGAAAAGCTTCTGCAAAATTGTCCACTACAACGGGAACAACAATGCATTTTGCTTCTTTTATTATCCTGGCAGTTCCCTTTCTTCCTTTTACGAAGGGAGTTGTCGTTCCCTGGGGAAAAGTAATGACCCATCCGTCTTTAATGGCATTTTGTACTTTTTCCTGGTCATTTTTTACCTGCTCAAGAGATAGATCGGTTGAATCGAAATTTTCCTGTCCCTTTCTCCATGTCCTGGTAATGGTAACAGTCCCCACCCATTCAAATATACGGTGTAAAAAACCGGTCATCTTTGCGGTTTCAAGTGCCACTATATAATAACAGTGCCCGGTCTTCGCCTTCCAAAACCAGTGAAGTATGGGCTGTTTTATGCGGTCAAACTCTGTCATCATTGC
>JBHPHB010000076.1:0-13267 GCA_042569985.1 Spirochaetota bacterium
GCCGACATCCATTTATATTCATCTACTCCAAATTTATTATATTATCTAATCCGTAAAATTTTTATAAAAAATCATAAAAAAGCTTGACCATTAGCAATAGTTATATTACTATATAAGCATATCTTGATATAATAGCAGCTGTCCATGAAAACAATAAATTACTTTAAAGCGCTCTCTGATGAGACCAGGTTGAGAATATTAAACATTCTGCTTGAAAATGAGCTCAATGTTAACGAGATTGTTTCGGTATTGAATATGGGCCAGCCAAGGATATCCCGTCATTTAAAAATACTCAGTGACGGTGGGCTTCTTACATCACGACGTGACGGCCTTTGGATCTTTTATAAGGCACCTGCTGATGGTGACGGCAAAAAATTTATCGATTCAATGTCGGGATTCATAAGGGACGATGATAACCTTGAATCTGATATGGGAAGACTTAAAAGAATTTTAGATGAAAGGGAAGAAGAAAAAAAAGAATACTTTAATAAAATCGCCCCTGACTGGGATAAGATAAAAAGCAATATAGTTGGTGATATTAACATTACTGCTGAGATAGAAACAAGGGTCAACGGTGCAGATGTTATTGCGGACCTGGGATGCGGGACTGGAGAGCTTTTGCTGGCTTTGTGTAAAAACAATGGAGCGGTTATCGGCATTGACAGGTCGGCTAAGATGCTGGACGAGGCAAGATTAAGGCTGCCCAGGGGCAGCAATAAAGTTGAGCTGCGCCTTGGTGAGATGGAACACCTGCCAATGCGCGAAAAAGAGGCAGGCGGAGCAGTAATAAATATGGTTCTCCACTATCTTGTAAGCCCTGTCCGCGGAATTAAGGAGGCTAACCGTGTAATTGGAAAGGGAGGGTCTCTCATAATTGTTGATTTTGATAAACATAAAAAAGAAGATATGAGGATCAAGTATGGACACAGGTGGCTTGGTTTTTCGAAAAAGGAGATGGAAGGCTGGCTCGGTGCAGCCGGTTTCAAGCTAAAAGACGTGACACAATTTGATGCAAAGCAGGATTTGAAAATAAATCTGTTTCATGCTGTTAAAGAAAAAGCAATCAGGAGCCTTCAAAAAACACAAATTTGAGGTCGACCTGTGGGCACAA
Source organism: Spirochaetota bacterium (assembly GCA_042569985.1). Taxonomy (GTDB): domain Bacteria; phylum Spirochaetota; class UBA4802; order UBA4802; family UBA5550; genus JBHPHB01. The sequence goes on from JBHPHB010000076.1 coordinate 1,112, forward strand.
ACATAGGTAAAAACCACTTTTTTTATTGTTTAAGCAATGAAAAAAGTGGTTTTTAGAGGTGCCCATAAATAATTCAGGAGGAAAATGATGAATATTAAGATGAAAAATGGAGTTATGGAAATTGACGGTACCATGGCAAATATGGTTGCCGACATGAGCCTTGCCGATTGGGGCAGAAAGGAGATTATTCTCGCTGAGGATGAAATGCCGGGCCTTATGTCTGTTAGAAAACAGTATAGTAAAGAGAAACCACTGAAGGGTCTCAAAGTTATGGGGAGCCTTCATATGACTATACAAACGGCAGTTTTAATTGAAACTTTAAAGGAACTGGGAGCGGATTTGAGGTGGGCCTCATGTAATATTTTTTCAACCCAGGATCATGCTGCTGCTGCCATTGCCGAAGCCGGTAGTGCTGCTGTATTTGCATGGAAGGGGGAAACTCTTGAAGAGTACTGGTGGTGTACGGAGCAGGCCCTTACCTGGCCGGATGGTTCAGGTCCTAACCTGATAGTTGATGATGGTGGAGATGCCACTCTTTTCATACATGAGGGAGTAAAAGCAGAAAAGGATCCGTCAATTCTTGAAAAAAAATATGATAACAAGGAAATGAGTATTATCATAAGCCGATTAAAGGAAAGCGTTAATAGTAATCCACAACGCTGGACAGGTGTTGCCGCTAAGATAAAGGGCGTTTCAGAAGAAACAACCACGGGTGTTCACAGGCTGTACCAGATGGAAAAAAATAATGAACTTCTTTTTCCGGCAATCAATGTGAATGATTCCGTTACTAAATCCAAGTTTGATAACCTTTATGGATGCCGTGAATCATTGGCCGATGGCATAAAGAGGGCCACGGATATTATGGTTGCGGGGAAGGTAGTGGTTGTATGCGGTTATGGTGATGTTGGCAAAGGATGCGCTCAGTCTATGAGAGGATTTGGAGCGCGTGTACTTGTCACAGAAATTGACCCCATATGTGCACTCCAGGCGGCAATGGAAGGATATGAGGTGACAACCATGGAAGATGCTGTATCTGCTGGTGATATTTTTGTCACTGCAACAGGAAACCTTGATGTTGTAAACGGCAGCCATATGGAACAGATGAAGGAAGGTGCAATCCTGTGCAATATTGGGCACTTTGATAACGAAATAGCAATGCATTATCTTGAAGATGATGCTAAGTGCAAAAAGGAAACAATTAAACCCCAGGTAGATAAATGGACCCTTAAATCGGGTAAGTCAATAATTGTACTTGCCGAGGGCAGGTTGGTCAATCTTGGTTGCGCAACAGGTCATCCAAGTTTTGTAATGAGCAACAGCTTTACAAACCAGACTCTTGCCCAGATTGAACTTGTTCAAAAGGAGCTTGAAAATAAGGTCTATATTCTGCCGAAAAAACTGGATGAAGAGGTTGCGAGACTTCATCTTGGTAAACTTGGTGTTAAGTTGACAAAGCTTTCAAAGAAACAGGCTGACTATATCGGCATTTCTGTAGATGGCCCCTATAAACCGGATAACTACAGGTACTAGAAAATTCGTGTTTAAACAGCCCCCCCAAGCCCCCCTCCGGGGGGCTTGTAATTTCACTATAATGATGATTAATATTTTAGGTGATATTTAATTTTTTGTCTTTTTATATCATATTAATTTATATTCAAAGCCCCCCTCCGGGGGGTTGGGGGCCAGGAAAAGGTTAATGTAATTATTTAAAGAGTATTATAGGGAGTTGCTAAATTGGCTTATAGAATGTGATTTGCACTACGACAGATTTATTATCTCTTTTTGTTCGTCATATTGCTCCTGTAATTTCAGGTGGAGTTTATTAAACTTTTCTTCATCATCGACATGGTATGTTTTAAGAATGCTTGACTCAATATAATCATAATCAGATTTTTTTTCCTCTATGCCGCACATCTCATTTGCAATGTAGGTCAATTCGACAATATCTTTAAATTCCTCTTTTGCATTTAATGGAGAATGGTGTTCAGATATTGCTTCGATAATATATTCGGGGAAATTCCACTTTTCTGCAATCAGTTTTCCTATGGAAGCATGGCTAAGGCCGATTGAAATCTCTTCAATTACAGTTGATGTCCTTATTTGTTTGTTTACGGTAACATCAGAAATCCATTCCGTGAGGCTGGTATTTGTAGAGAGGAGCACAATCTTGCCCAGGTCATGGAGAAGTCCGGCAAGATAGACATTTTCTGACAGTTTAGCCCTTTTGTTTTTTAAGGCAATATTCCTGGCGTAAAAGGCAACCTTGTTACAGTGGTTCCAGATCTGCTTGAACATTGAATATCTCTGGTCAAGTATTTTCCGGCTGCTTGCGGCAATTAAGATTGAATTAAGATTTTTTAAGCCGATAATTTTTATTGCCTCGTTTACCTCTTCTATACGGTTTCTTGTAATAAATCCTGCTGAGTTTGATAACCTGAGAACCGATGAAGTTAGTGACGGGTCCATTTTGATATTACCAGAAAGCTCCTTAATAGTAATTTCAGGATTTCTGCACATTTCCTGAAGTTTTAGAATGTGCTCGGGAAAACTGGGGAGTTCATTCACTTCATCAATAATTCGCGACTGGATCTCATTTGTAATCTCTTTCGGTTTCAACTGGAAAGGGACAGACAGGATGGACCTTGTATTTTCATTATCTGAAACAATTTTAAATGAATCTTCGCCAATGCCGGAATTTCTTAGAAAAAGCATTGTTAAGATAAGCCCCAGGCCTTCTCCTTCGGTATCATCCATTACTTCTCCATAAACCTGGGCAAAATCATTATATTTTCTTGCCTTTTCTATACGCAGTTTTACTCTTCTCTGTTCAAAGAGATGCATGGGAATATTATTTTTTATTATTATTTTTAGTTCATTATCAAGCTTTTTTAAATACATCCAAACTCTGTATTTTGTCTTTTTTAACTCTTTTTCTATAAATTCATTTTTGTTAACAAGAAATGACTTAAAATCATTCATGCCATTGGTATATTCGTCAATATTGTTAATATCCAGTTTCTCAATATCGAAAAAGAGTCGTTTCGAATTGGCCTTAACAGCATTTATTATCATTTCTCTCAGTATAGTGATCATTGTGGTTTGTAAGAATATGAGGTTGTTCTGAGAAAGGATCTTTGAAATCAGTGAATTAACGAATTTTATCGTAAATCTGTTGTGGTAGTGAAATGAAATTCCCACTGTTTCACCGTTTTCAAGTTGCTGCGTCAGCTCTGATGTTTTGCCGGTAATCATAATTTATAAGTATTTGCCTGTGTATTTAAAATAATAATCGAAAAAAAAATAGTTATTTAATCTCCTCGTCATTGTCCTTGCAAATTTCAATATTATTATCCATCTTTGTTTTTGCACGCATCGATTTGAGTTCTGTTTCAAGTTCTTTTCTTTCATTGTCGTCAGCTAAATTGTTTAATGCAAATAAAATATTCCTGTGAGCCATACTAATGGCGAATCTTTTTTTGTGATTCTCAATGTAATTTGGATTTATTTGCCCCAAATTATTGTCATATTCAAAAACATATTTTGATAGAATTTTAAGGGTTTCTTTTAGATCATCCTTTAGTTCTTTCATCGGTTTCCCCTCCCCACCCTAAAAATATTTAATAGATGTCAAATTTTTTTATATATCAAAGAAATAGTTATTTATTTTGGATAATAATGTCAAGTAGGATTTTAGATTTAAATTTAATAAATACTATTGCTGTTTGTGCCCGATTTAAAAAAATTAAGGTCAGAATTTTTTATAGGTTTACTAAAAAAATGAAAAAAACTTGACAAAAAATACCCATGCCCTTAATAATAGTTAGGTAATGAAATATTATTTGCCTAACTATTATTAACCTAATTAAATTACTTGCCGGCCCTGGAATTATTGCCCGGAACATGGTGAATTAGGAGTTAGTGAAAATGGATAAGAATAAAGATATGGGTAAAATTAGAGAAATTGAACAATACATGCTGGAGTTCAGCAATATTATTTCAAACATTTCAAAAAAAATGAAAAAAACAAGTGTTGGCATCATGGGGTTCCCAATCAATTTATCCCAGCTTAAGGCAATGTCTGCTTTTGATGAGGAAGGTCAGTTTACAATGGGGGAACTTTGTAAAGTTGCAAATGTAAAAATGCCAAGCATGACTGAAATGATCGATAAGCTTGAAAATGAGGGTTTTTTGGCGAGGGCAAGAGATACAAAAGACCGAAGGGTGGTAAGGGTTCAGATGACTGAAAAAGGCAGAAAGGTACATAAAAAAATACTGGGAAGAAGAAGCAATGAATTAGTAAGCATGTATGGAGAATTGAGTACAAAGGATCAAAATGAACTTACTAGGTCACTTAAAAAGGCTTTAGAAATCCTTAATAAAGTGATTTGAAATAAATTAAAATAAAGGGATTAAGATATGCGTCAAATAGCTTTTTATGGTAAGGGAGGCATTGGAAAATCAACAGTTGCTTCTCATTTTTCTTATGCAATGGCTAACCAGGGAAAGAAGGTGCTTCAGGTGGGGTGCAGTCCGAAAAACGACAGCACAAACCAGCTTCTGCCGACCTTTCCCCCAACAATTCTTGATGTTTTAAGAAAGTACGAATACGAGTATGAAGAAGTTCAAATGGAAGAGATTATAACGGAATCTCCAATTAAGTTTACCAATGATGGAAAAGTATTCTGTGCTGAAAGCGGAGGCCCGGAACCGGGTGTGGGATGCGGAGGAAAGGGAGTCATCGAGGCAATTGAGACTCTCCAGAAATTAGATGTCTACAACGAGCTTGGACTTGATATTGTTGTTTACGACATACTTGGTGATGTTGTATGTGGCGGTTTCTCACTGCCAATCAGGCAGGGATTTGCAAAGGAGACCTATGTGGTTACCAGTGGGGAGCTTGAAGCATTGTACCAGGTAACAAATGTTTCAAAGGCAATAAAGAGATTTGAGAAGCGTTCCGGTTCACATCTTGGGGGGCTAATTGTAAACCTCAGAAGGATGAAGAGAGAATTGGATATTGTTAATGATTTTGCCAAGTTGATGGGTACTAAGATTACGGGAATTATCCCATATAGCCAGACTGTAAAAGAATGCGGTGGCCAGGGAAAGACTGTTTTTGAATGTGCTCCCGATTCGGAAGAAGTGGGCATTTATAAAAAAATTGGTGATGATATCCTTGAAAACAAGGACCTCGTTATCCCCAATGAAGTAAGTTTTAAAGAATTGTATGACTGGTGGCTTCCTTATATAGCATAAATGTAAAAAATAAAAAATTATTAAAGCAGGGTTAAAATAATGAGACAAATAGCAATATACGGTAAAGGTGGAATCGGTAAATCCATGGTTTCTTCACACATTTCTTTTGCGCTTTCAAAAATGGGACTTAAAGTGCTTCATATTGGCTGTGACCCGAAGCATGACAGTACAAGATTATTGCTTAAAGGCAGAATGCCCGACACAGTACTTGAAACACTTCGGGAAAAGGACTTTAAGATTGATGAAATCTCAATGGATGAGGTTGTATTTGAAAGCTCCTTTAATAATGAATGCGAGGGGCAAATCTATTGCGCCGAAAGCGGCGGTCCCCATCCCGGTGTTGGGTGTGGAGGTAAGGGAGTCGTTGAGGCAATAGAAACCTTGAAGCATCTTAACGCATTTGAGAAACTGGAATTGGATGTTGTGCTATATGATGTGCTGGGAGATGTTGTTTGCGGTGGATTCTCAATGCCCATTAGGGAAGGATATGCTGATGAAATATATATTGTTTCAAGCGGTGAGATTGAAGTACTCTTTGCGGCGTCGAATATTTTTAAAGCCGTAAAGCGGTTTAATCCCCGTTCCGGAGCAAAACTTGGCGGGATAATAGGCAATCTTAGAGAAATGAAAAACGAGGAACAGATTCTAACCGGATTTGCTGAAAAGTGCGGGACACAAGTTATTGGTTTTATTCCATACAGTGAAAAGATAAAGGAATGTTCGGGAAAGGGCGTTACCCTGTTTCAGCATGCGCCCGAAACTCCAGAATGTGATGCATTCAGGAACCTGACTAATTCAATATGGAACAATAAAAATTTTTCAGTTCCCAAATCTATGACATTTGAGGAACTTCACGAATGGTGGTCAAAAACTAAAGCAGAATAATAAATTTAATTACTATATGGAGGTATTGGAATATGCCACTTAAACATTACGAACATTGTTGTTCAACCATACAGGCCCTTGCGAGCCTTGGTAAAATAGAAGGAGTAATTCCTCTTATACATGGACCGCAGCCCTGTCTATACCAGAACCAGATGGGGACTATGTACTGCAGGCCTTCCCAGCTGGTAACAGCAGGGACGCTCATTAATAAAAGCGATGTTATCTTCGGTGGAGAGGAAAGCCTTAAGCAGCAGATTAAAAATGTCTACAATAAATATAAGCCGAAAGTAATTGTAATAATTAACACCTGTGTTCCTCAGCTAATTGGAGAGGATGTGGAAGGCGTCATTATTGAGCTTGAGGAAGAAGTACCCGAGTTGACTGTTACAACACTTAAAACCGGGTTTAATTATCCTAAGCAGATGTTCACCGGTTCAGACATGTCATGGGTATCCCTAATTGAAGGATTCCCAAAAGTAGAAAGAGTTCCCGGTTCTGTTGGGATAGTTGGCCGAACAGGGCAGGATGCAGGTAACATGGCATCCATTGATATTCTATTGAAGAGAGCAGGTTTGAAGACTTTTGTTTTTCCTGCCCCCCATATAGATGAGATGGAAAAGATAGCATTTGCTGATACATTATATCCAATTCACGTAGTCCAAAGGCTTACGTTAAGTAAATTAAAAGAGCGATTTGGACAGGAGTCTCATTATATAGAAATCCCTGCCGGGATGGAGGGGACGTCAAACTTTTTTAGAGGTATTGCGGATCGGGAAAAGTGCCAGAAGCTCCATGACCTGGTGGATGAAGAGGAAAAGAGGGTAAAGCCTGAGTTTGATGAAATAAAAAAGACTTTTGCAAAAAAGAAAGTACGCATGCTTTGTTCTCAGGGGCCGGCAAATGAAATTTCCCTGGGAAAGATAATGGCTGAATTCGGAGCAGAGGTTTTTATCATACCTTCAGTGAAAAATCAAATGTATAAGCAGGAAAAAAAGATAATGGAAGACCGCTACGGTGTCACATTTATTGAAGAGGATTTTGACTTGCTTGAGGATGTTATTGAAGATGTTAAGCCTGATGTAATTTCATGTGAATTTCAGGCGCAGACCGAGACAGTGACAAAATTTATACCTACTATAATTAATATGATGTATCTTTGTGATTATGGTTATGATTGGGCCATTGATCTGGGGAGTAATTTCTTTAATATATTACATTTACCTGTTTATAAGAAATGGCAGGGCTTAATGAAAAAATATGGAGGTTGATATGTCTGGAAAAGATAAAGATTTTAAAATGCAGGAAATACATACGCCGTCTTCCTTTGAGGGAGCGCTCTGGGGATCTGTTGGCATTAAAGATGCTGTAACTATTTTTCATGCTCCCCCCGGATGCTATATAAATCAGCATGTTAATATGCTTGTAAATGATCCTTACTTAGAGTTGTACTCGTCTAATCTTTCTTATGCCAATGTAATGCAGGGTGCAGAAGAAAAGCTTGAGGTTGTAATAAACAAGCTTATAAAGAAAAAGAAACCTAAAGCCGTTATTGTTGTAACTGCGCCAAGTACAGAGGTTACCCAGGATGATGTTGAAGGAGTCTCTAACAAGATTGGTTTTAAGGATACAGTTATTATCCGGCCCCCCATTGGCGGGATTCTTAAAGACGGAAAAGAAGAATTATTTCTTCAGTTACTTGATCTCATGGAGCCTGCCAAAAAAAAGAAGGACAAATCAGTTAATATAATTGGCCCCACATATTCTACATATAATTGGGAAGCTGATGTTGAAGAGTGGAGAAGAATGCTTTCTGGTATTGGGGTTACGGTAAATACAGTAATGTGTGCCGGCACTACTGTAAAGGAACTAAAAGATGCGCCCCAAGCGGCACTGAACCTGTGTATGTATCCCTTTGATCATGGTGTTAAAACAGCCAAGGAGATGGAAAAGCGCTTTGGCACCCCCTATATGGATGATATTATTCCCATTGGATTTGAAAATTCAGCCCTGTGGCTGCAAAAGATTGCTGATTTTTTTAAGATCAAAAATACTAAATTTATTAATGAAGAAATGCAAAAAATTATGAATTTTGCCCGTTCAAATTTATTTTTTACTGTTACATTTGAGTTGTCAGCAGCCCTGTCATTTGACAATAATAATACCTATGCCGTGGGGATTGGAGAATTTTTTAAGAATGAAGCCGGGTTAAAAGTAGCAATGTGTGCAGTGAGTGAAGAAAAAGCTGCTAAAAGGCTGGAAAAAGTATGTGATGAAGTGATGATTCATGCCACGCTTGATCAAAAGAGAGATAAATTTGTTGAAACATCACCAATGACTATTTTTGGCAACTTCTATGACAAGAAGATAAGTATGGATGAGGGGTTCCAGAACTTTATTTTTGCTGATATGCCTTCAATTGGGTTTCTTAAATCTGAAAATTCCCCTTTCATGGGTTTCAGGGGAGCAAAGTATATTATAGAAACTGTTGTAAATGAAACGTATGTGAATATTTTTCTTGAAACAAAGGGTGATTTTGAAGGCTCTATTTCCGGTGGTGTTGTGCCCTGGGATCTTGACGCGGAACAGGCACTTTTAAAAGTTTCCGAGATGATTCCGCATTTTGTTCGTGCCACGGCTGTTAAAAAACTTCACCAGGTATCAGAGCAGATAGCTGTTGACAGAGGTACCAATGTAACCCAGGCTATACTTTACCAGGTGTCCGATCAGTATACTCCAACAAAATTTAAAGCTAAGTTTTCTGAAGTTTTTGATATGGATAAAGTTGAGCAGGAAAAAGCAGCAGGTGGAACGATCGATGTGAAAAATGTTGAAACCGAAGAAGAGGAAGAAGTGGAAGTACCCGTTGACAGCCTTACATTTACCATGGAATGGGATGATGAGGCCAGGGGAAGGATTGAACTGGTGCCATCACCATATCGCCAGGTCGCTGTTACTGGAACGGAAGAATGGGCACAGGAGCAGGGATTTGAAAAAATTACCGCAAAGATAGTGGATGATTTAAGAAAAGAAATGGGCATGTAATATTTTCTGGTTTTTCTTATACTGAAAATCAGAATTACTTTTTCAACATATCCTGAAGCGTTTCAATCTTTTTCTCAGCAAGGTTGGGACGCTTTATGGATTTCTGCAGGAGGAAAAAAGAAAAAGATTATTGAGGAGAAAATTATGCCTGATAAAAAACATTGGGAAAGCCGCTATGAGCAGAATAGTACTCCATGGGATACTGGCGAGCCTGATTCACATCTTGTTGATACAGTTAAGTATAATGCAATTCTTCCGGGAAAAGCTCTTGAAATTGGATGTGGCACAGGTACGAATGCCATATGGATGGCCAGGCAGGGATTCTCCGTAACTGCCAATGATATTTCACCATTGGCAATAGAGAAAGCCCGGGAAAAGGCAAAAAAAAATGGATTGAAAATAAATTTTATAGTTTCTGATTTTCTAAATGATAAAACTGAAGGAGGCCCGTTTTCTTTTGTATTTGACAGGGGTTGTTTTCATAGTTTTGAAATTGATGATGACAGGTCAACTTTTGCACGTAAAATTTCCGGTGTTATTGACAAACAGGGGCATTGGCTCAGCATTATCGGAAGCTGTGACAGCCCTCCCCGTGAAACGGGGCCGCCAATGCGTTCGGCCAAAAATATTATAGATGCAGTTGAGCCCCACTTTGAGATACTTGAGCTAAGGGCAATCCTATTAGACTCAAAACTCTCAAAACCTCCCCCTGCATGGAAGTGCCTAATGAAGAAAAGGGAGTTTTACTCTTAAGTCAAAAATTTATCACGGGCCGGAATTTGGAATTGTGTTTCCGCTGTGAAAGAAAAGAGAACTTATGAGCATCAGTATTGGCAGCATTGCAAGAAATATGGATATCAGCCGTGCCAGGGATTTATCTGCCTCAAGAGCATACACAAGTGCATTGTAAATGAGCCATACACCAAAGAATGAAATTGCAAGACTTATAACGGGCATTGCGTATTTACTGAATTGAATTGTAATACCCAAAACCGTATTGATGGGATATAGAATCATTAGTGATGCAGATACCCTGAAACTTGGCTCAAATGTTTTATTTCCCTTACATAGTTTAGAGATGAAATATATCGCAACAGCTATTATGACAAGAGCCATACATGAAAGAGTAACGGTATCAAAAAGAACCTTAAGGCTTGCATCGCTAATTAGGGGGAATGGCTTTACCGGTTTTGCCATTTCAATAATAACTTTTATTACACCGGCAATTGCCGCATATATAACTGCTTTTACAACAGGCTCAACAACCCCGCCCGACCTTTCCATGGTGCTGAAATAGCTTTGAGGTTTTATGAGAACTTCAAGTGAATCATTTAACAATTTTGCGATATTTGATTTGATGTCTGACATTTTATTTTCCTGAAATAAATTTATATTTCAGGATATTTTTATAACCATAGTTTTTTTGTCAATCAGTATCAACTTTTTTCAATTCTATCCATGGCAGCCTCAATTTCTGAACGTACAGCCTGTGAGGTTTCATCTGGAAGGATCTTTTCAAGAGCTGTTTTTGCACCCTTTGAGCCGATTTTACCCAGAGCCCATGCAGAACTTGTCCGGATAAGCTCTTCCTCCTGTGTCTCCAGGGCTTTAACTAATTCTGGAATATAATATTCATCGCCGTAATTGCCAAGTGCAATGGCAGCATTACGTTGAAGGTATTTTTTATCTACCATTGTGAATTCCAAAAAGGATTCTCCATAAGCATCATCATAAAACTTATCAGTCATATTTACTAGCGGTGCAATCTCAGGATAAACAAGATCTTCCGGAACGGGAACGTCTTTTTGCAAAGTAAGGTTTTCATTTTTTGGGCAAACATCTATACATATGTTGCACTGGCCAATTACCGTGCCTGCCTTTTCCCTGATGTCATTGGGGATTTCACCCTTGTTATAGATCATATGAAGCGTCAAACATTTTTCAATATCACAGGTATAAGGTTTTTCTAATGCACCCGTAGGACAGGCATCCCTGCATTTAGTACAATCTCCACAGGCATCTTCAAGGGGCGGGGCAATTTCCAGTGGTGCGTCTGTTACAATGAGAAGAATTCCCAGCCAGCTGCCCATTGTCGGTGATTGTATTACGCCATTTTTCCCATACCTGCCGAGACTGGACCTGGCGGTTATAGTTTTAATCGGTGTCCCGTATGCAGCCCCCACTCCGGTGTAGCCGTTTTGTTCTAAAAAGCCCACAATCTTTTCAGACTGGCCTGCTGTATAATCAACGCAGTCCTGGTTTACATAGAAATTCATAATCTCACTTCTGGGGGGATTTCCGGGTAGCTCTTTTCGCCCGAAGAAATAATTTATTCCCAAAACTATTATTGTCTTTGCCTCTTCAAGAAATGCCCGGGGGTGGACAACCGGTGTTTCAGAAGTTATCAGGGGTGTGTATTTTGACATTATCTCGTTAGTTTTAATGACAAGATTCATATCTTCACTGCTGATGTCATCGGCTGAAGCAATGCCTATTTCTGCATCTCCGCATTCTTCTTTTAAGAAATTATTTAAATCATCATTTAGCATGTTATTCTCCGGAATTATTAATGAAATATTTCACAGTATTAAAATATGATTATGCTTTCATTCCTCATTGTCAAGAAAATTAACATTTGATTTTAACTTAGTTTTATCATTTAAAATATATTTACCCGGTTTTCACTGGTTTATTGGATTGAGTTCTTTCATTTATCAATGGCATATGAAATTTGTAATAAGTTTAGAAAATAATTATCTTTACTAATGACATTCATATAATTATATTTAGTTGATATCCCGATTTTTTTTATTTTTACAGGTGCAATTTGGTCTTTTAAAGCAGGGGAGTTATTTGTGAGATATTACAGGTATTTTTGGTTAATAATAATTATATTTTTCATATGGACGCCAGTATCCGGGAAAACATATTGGGACCAGTTCAGGGAGACAAGGCCTAAAAAGAAGGGCGGGC